>SLHN01000131.1 GCA_007136145.1 Thioalkalivibrio sp. | reverse complement strand
TTGATGGTTCGCAACACCATCCCGGCACTTCCACGCTGCGTGAACGCACTGACACGAAAACGGGAAACACCTTGAAGGCTGATCGCGAAGTTGCACTCCATCGTGCGCTCGAACTCGGCGGACTGCTTGTCGTTCATCAGGGTCTGCACGAGTATCTGGGTATGTGCCGACGTCAGCTTCTGATCGGTCAGCGGCACCACGCGGCCATCGATCTTTGCCGCCGGCGGCATGCCCGCCGTAATGAACAGATCCGAGCCGTCACGCTCCACCATGGCGCGCAACAGATCATGAATGAAACGTGTCGCCTTATCGCGATCCATGACCCCCCCCCCTACTTTCCACGGGTTTCCGTTGTGGTCAGACCTGCCTGCGGGTTCAGCATGACGATCTCCCGGTCAGAGACCCTCAGGGCTGACCGCCCTGCGGCGCGCATCCTCGCGGGTGATACTGCCGGCCGCAACCATTTCCTTCAGACACTGATCCAGTGTCTGCATGCCGAGTCCCGCACTGGTCTGGATCGCCGAATACATCTGAGCGATCTTGTTTTCCCGGATCAGATTACGAATTGCCGGTGTACCCAGCATGATTTCGTGCGCGGCAATACGGCCGCCACCGATCCGCTTGAGCAACGTCTGCGAAATGACCGCGCGCAATGACTCCGAGAGCATTGCCCGAACCATATCCTTTTCCGCGGCAGGGAAAACATCGACCACCCGGTCGATCGTCTTTGCCGCCGAACTGGTATGCAGCGTACCGAACACCAGGTGCCCGGTTTCCGCCGCGGTCAGCGCCAGGCGAATGGTTTCGAGGTCACGCAATTCGCCGACGAGGATCGTATCCGGATCCTCGCGCAGGGCCGAACGCAAGGCCTCGCTGAATCCATGAGTATCCCGGTGCACCTCACGCTGGTTCACCAGACATTTCTTGGACTCGTGAACAAACTCGATGGGATCCTCAATGGTCAGGATATGACCATATTCATGGTTGTTCTTGTGATCCACCATGGCGGCCAGCGTGGTCGACTTGCCGGATCCGGTCGGGCCGGTCACCAGCACGATGCCACGTGGATAATCCGAGATCTTTTCGAATACCTTCGGACAACCCAATTCCTCGAGCGTCAGCACCTTCGAGGGAATCGTCCGGAACACCCCCGCGGCACCCCGGTCCTGGACGAACGCATTGACGCGGAATCGTGCCAGCCCCTTGAGCTCGAAGGAAAAATCGATTTCGAGGAATTCCTCGTATTCCTTGCGCTGGCGATCGTTCATGATGTCGTAGATCAGCGCCTGAACTTCCTTGTGTTCCATCACGGGAACGTTGACGCGGCGCATGTCGCCATCGATGCGCACCAGGGGTGGCATGCCTGCGGAGATGTGCAAGTCCGACGCGCCGTTTTTCACGGCAAACGACAGCAACTGAGTAATGTCCATAGGCTTTTCCTCCGCGCCCTGAACACTCGGGCGTGCACTGCGTGGACCCCTGGCGGCCAACCTCCATATCCCGGACACCCGACACAATGCCAGCCGGCCAGACCCGCCCCCTCAAGCCCTCCGTCGACCCCGGGGGTACATAGACCCGTCCCGCTGCAAAGTCTGGTCCCAAACGCACTCCCAGGAGCCTGAAAGTGCGTTCGATCCCGCCGGGTTTTCCGGGCGCCAAAACTATATCATAGCGCCATGAGTCGATTGGAAAGGTACCGTGCGGAGGTATTGCAACGAATCGCTTCGGCGTGTCGACGGGCGCGGCGAGCCCCCGAGGAGGTTCGGCTAATCGCCGTGAGCAAGACCCGCGACCTGGAGGAAATCCGCGCGCTGCATGCCCTGGGCCAACAGCAGTTCGGCGAGAATTACGTGCAGGAGTTCATCGCCAAATGCGACAGACTATCCCCCGAGGTATTGAAAACCCCGATCGAGTGGCACTTCATTGGTGCAATACAGGGCAACAAGAGTCGTGCCGTCGCCGAACGAGCGCAGTGGGTGCACAGCGTCGATCGCTTGAAGATCGCGGAACGGCTCTCGCTGCAGCGACCAGACCACCTTCCACCCCTGCAGGTTTGCCTGCAAGTGGACCTTAGCCGGGAGCCCGGCAAAAACGGGATTCCCGAAGCGCGGCTATGGGAGCTGGCCGACGCCGTCGCAGAACTGCCGCGCCTTGTCCTGCGCGGACTGATGACACTGCCGGCCCCGAGCGATGATCCGGCTGCGCAACGACTCCCGTTTGCACGTCTGCGCGAACTGCGCGACGCTCTGAATGCGGAGGGCCACGCACTCGACACCCTTTCGATGGGTATGTCCGCGGATCTCGAGGCCGCCATTCTCGAGGGTACCACCATGGTGCGGGTTGGCACCGCACTCTTTGGCCCACGTCGGCCTCAAGGGAGATGGGAATGACCCGAACACGACTGCGGACTGGCTTTGTAGGTGCCGGTAACATGGGGCAGGCGCTGATCGCCGGACTCACGCATGCGGGTATCGCCGCCGCCGATATCGGCATCGCGGAACCCGATATCGATCGCGCCCGCACTTTGCAGGAACAGTTCCCCGGACTCGCCCTGTACACCCCTTCCGAACTCGCCGAACAGGCGCGCACCCTCGTACTTGCGGTGAAACCGCAGATCCTTCCCCGATTGGCGCCTGCGCTTGCCGCCGCGGTAACCGATGCCCGACCACTGGTGATCTCGGTCGCCGCTGGAACCAGCACCGGGCAGTTGGCAGGGTGGTTGGGGCCCGAGACCCGGATTATCCGCGCGATGCCCAACACGCCCGCGCTGGTCGGCGCAGGCATCGCCGGACTTTTCGCCAACGATCATGCCACCCCTGCCGACCGGCAAACCGCGGACCAACTGCTTGGGGCGGTGGGCACCACTGTCTGGATCGAACACGAGGACCAGATGCACGCAGTCACCGCCACTTCGGGCAGCGGCCCGGCATACGTCTTCCTTCTGATCGAAGCCATGGCCGAGGCCGCCGAAAGACTAGGACTCGACGCCGGCACCGCCCGGCAATTGAGCCTGGCGACCGTGTCGGGCGCGGGGCAACTGGCAACGCAAAGCGAGGAAACCGCAGCTCAACTCCGCACCCGAGTGACTTCGCCTGGTGGCACCACCGAGCGCGCGGTCGCCGTGCTTCAGGACGGCGGGTTCATGGAGCTCTTGTCCGAAGCCATGAAAGCCGCGGCTGCACGCAGCCGTGAGTTGGGTGGATGATCGAAGCATTCGAGGATTACAGCTTGCACCAAGCTGGATTATTCTGCCCGGCACACGGCTCGAGCAGCCGCGATTGACAACGATACAAGCGGTCGTCGAAACATGATGCGGCGCCCCGACAGCCCATAGCGGAGCAAACGATGCAAGGCCCCTTCGAACAGATTCTCGACTTTCTGATCAGTACCGTTTTCGGGATCTACATCATCCTGCTGTTGCTGCGGCTGATCTTCGGGCTGGTCCGCGCCGATTTCTACAACCCGATCTCCCAGACCATCGTGCAGCTAACCAATCCTCCACTGCTGTTGATGCGACGGATGATTCCCGCATGGGGTCGACTGGATCTCGCGGCGTTGGTCCTGATCCTGCTGCTGAAATTCGTCGAACTCTGGCTGCGCCTGACGCTAGCTGGAATTGACATCGCTCCCGGGCTCGTGCTGGTCGCCTCGATACGTGAGATCCTGATGACCGTGGTCTGGATCTTCATCATCAGCTTGGTGATCGAGGTTGTGATGAGCTGGCTACAGGCAGGCGGAGGACGGGGCGCGAACCCGATCGCACGCCTGGTAAGCGACGTGAACCGGCCGATCCTCAGCCCGTTGCGCAGGGCGCTTCCCAACACCGGAGCGCTCGATTTTTCGCCGATGCTCGCATTGATCGGACTGTACATCCTGCTGATTATTGTGCGTTCGATCTGACCACGCACTGTGATCCGTCCCGTCACGGACTGCTACACTCGCAGGGACGAGACCAAAGGGAAAAATGCCTTCGAGCCGCCGAATCAGCAGCCGGACTGCGCTCGCGCAAGCACGCAGGCTCCGCCCGACCCGCACAATGAGGAAGTGCAAGAGAGCAACCCTCTGACCCGTTGGCGTTCATGATCAATATGGCCCATGTCCATGGCGTCAGCATGCGCAAGGGCCCCGTAACAACAAGGTATTCAGAGGATGGCAAATGGGTACAGCGTAACCGCCGTTTGCAATCGGCTTGGTCCGTAACAAAGTGGAAACGTAACTGGCTGGCTTTCATCCCCGGGGGGGTGGACAAGCCGTAATGAAAGTTAACCAGGAGACTCCGGAATGATAACAATACGCAATCCGTTAATGATCTTGTCGGGCGTCTTGCTCGCCGTGCTCTCGTGCATGGGCTTCGCGCACGCGAGCGAGGTCGAGTTCGACCGTTACGTCGTGCATTACAGCGTGGTGAACACCACTTTTCTGTCTCCGGAAGTTGCCAGGGCTTATCAGCTGCGCCGAAGCAGCAGCCGGGCACTCGTGAACATCGTGATCACGAAGCGTAACGGAGAAGGCTTCGAGTCCGTCCCTGGCAGGGTCAGCGGGAAAGCGATCAATCTGAACCGTCAGGTGCGCAACCTTCACTTCCGGGAGGTCCGCGACGGCGATGCCTACTACCATCTGGCCGAAGTTCCGGTTCGCCCCGGGGAAGTACTCGACTTCGAGCTTCGGGTTTCGGCGGTCGATGATGACAAGGTGATGCCCGTGAACTTTCGGCGATCCTTCTACCGGCACTGATTGCCAGCGAGACTTTCACGCCAACTGTCATGGCACCGGCGGCCACCCCAAACCATGAGAGGTCCAAACGTAGGGTGTCAATGAGCGCAGCGAATTGCACCGTTGGAGGCCCGGAGGCCAGCCAGCGTGATATTGGTGCGGTTCGGCTGCGCCTCACGGCACCCTACAGGGGACTTTCACACTAAAATATAAGGGCCAGGAGTCGCCAGATGCCGTAACCGATCAGCAGCGCGCCAGCAGCCTGCCGGATTCGTTCGTTGCGTGCGAAACGCGCGAGCCTGGCGGCGAACAGCCCCATCAGCATGAGATTGGGCAGGGTTCCCAGGGCAAAGGCCATCATCAGCAGCGCTCCGTTGGTGGCACCCCCCGCCGAGAGCGTCCAGACAAGCACGCTGTACACCAACCCGCAGGGGAGCCAACCCCACACGCCGCCGACCACGAAAGCCTGTCCGGGATGCCGGACAGGAATGAAACGTCGGCCCAATGGCTCGATCCACCTCCAGGCATGTCCACCAAGCTGCTCGAGCCGGGCCAGGATCGGCCACCATCCAGCCAGGTAGAGGCCGAGCAGAATCAGAAAAAGCGCCGCCAGAATCTCGAGAATTCGCTGTCCTTGTGGCAACCCTCCCAACAGCGTTGCCCCGATGAGTCCGGCGAGGGACCCCGCGAGCACATAACTGCTCATCCGTCCCAGGTTGTAGGCCAACAGACGCGGCCACGCAGGGGACCGCGAACCGGCATGACTCAGCGAGATCGCGCCAACGATGCCGCCACACATACCCAGACAATGGATACCGCCCAGAATCCCTACTGCAAACGCAGCAATGAGAGTCCCCGGATCCATCTGCATTCTCCCCCCAAAGATTCACCAGCAACCTATCCTGCCTGGACTGCCGCTACTGCCCCGGCGGGACAGGGGTGCATTTTTCCCGATTCCTCATTGCATAGCACCACCGCGCGCCGCGAAACCGAGAAAAAATGCCCGCGCTTTCCCAGCCGCTCGCTACAGGCGCCCGAGTCCGGCAGGCTGCCGCGAAAGTGCTGCCACAAGCGTCAAGGAAGCGCTGATTGATGCACTTTTCATTACGAAAGAGCCTTCAGCCGCGCCCGCGATCGAAGGCTCCGCTCCTCGCGATGACGAATCAATCAGCGCTTCCCTTGAGTGAAAGAACCTGCGTAAGGGTGCCGAAACGCGAAGCCGAAGCGCGGGAAGTCCTCACCGCGCCGAGAGTGGCACGTACGCCGCCCCGAAATGAGAAGCGTTGGCTGCCTGGCAAGGAGAGGCCAGACACCGCCAGACCCGCTCAGTTGAGAAGGTACTGTGGCCTGTAGCGACCCTCATCGAAATGTCGGAAGAACTGCTCGATTCCCGGGTGGTCCACCGGCGAATCGTCTGCATCCGGCTGCACGTTTTCCTCGGCCACGTACACCCGTTCCTCTGATCCATCGACCAGAACGTAGTACCAAGGCTGCTCGGGGTTCGGCAAGGCCTGCCGCACCGTATCCGGCAATTCCGCCGGTGGCTGAAAGTGCTCATCCACATCGACGACCACTCCACGCATGTCGCCATCGCCGACATGGATTATCTGTCCAATGGAAAACGCCGCGTTGCGCATCGAATCCTCACAGTCATGTTGGAATACCGTCAATCATTTGGGCAATCGGAACGGATTCCAGTTCAACCGCATTATTGTTGGCGATTAATACCGTACAGTCCATCAGGGATAAACGCCCGGGCAGGCAGCAGTTCACCGAGATTATCGAGCAGGGCGAAATCGGAGGATTCCATCGGTGGTCCTCTGCTGTCGGGGTAGCGCATTCCGCGCAAATGGCTGACACCGGTGTCCCGCGCAGTGAACAATGCAGCCAGATTGTCGTCGACCAGCAGCGTCCGCTCTGGCTCGTAACGCTCCACGGTCTGCAAGCGATCCCAGAAACACGTGTCCTCCTTGGCGCAGTTCAATGCATGCGCTGAGACGGTCTGGTGCAGGTGATCGGCCACCCCGGTAAGCGAATGCTTGAAAGCCAGCACCTCGGGATGAGCATTGGTGACCAGTACCAGACGCTTGCCCTGGCGGCGAAGAGTCTGGAGTACCTGCGGTGCGTGAGGCTGATAGGCGACATGTTCGACCAGCCGCTGCTTCAGAGCCAATAGATCAAGACCGGTAAACCGAATCCAGTGGTCCAGGCAATACCATTCGAGACGCCCCCGGATTCGATCCATTTCGGCAAACAGGCGTTGGCGGGCACGATCCGGCTCATGGGCATGCAATCGGGCATACTCATCCGGAATCAGTTCCCGCCAGAAGCGGTTGTCGAAATGCAGATCGAGCAGCGTGCCGTCCATGTCGAAAAGGACCGTATCGATGGCGTGCCAAGGAAGCGGAACCGGCTCCGTTGCGTCCGACGGATTTTTTGACGTCGTTGCGATGTCCATGCGTAATACTCGGAAAAAGCAGAGAGGTTATCATGATGCCTGCCCGATCTTACCCGCGCCATCGGCGCATCACCCTGGGTCTCGTTGCCGGATTGGCATTGGCATTCGGAACCGCGGCAGCCGAGGATCCCTTCGATGATGATAGCCTCTGGGGTTCCCCGCAGGCCGAGAACAATCGAGGCAAACTGAATTTCCTCAGCGACCCGCCCGATGCGCGCATGCACCATCATGACAACCAGATCACGGTTGCCGCCAGCAGCCTCGAGGATGGCTGGGTTGGGCTGCGCCAATGCCACCATGACATCGACCGCGTGGGCCGCGCCCAGATTCTTTACAATGCGGCCACCACGCGAGACCTCGAGATCGAAACGCACAGCAACATCGGGGAAACCTGGATTGAGGGAGCCAGCGTGCAATTGCGCGGCGTACAGCCGGACGCGGAACTGTGCGTCCGAGCCCGGTCTCGCATGCTCGAGATCAAGGACGATGGCGGGTATGTACTCGAGAACGGCCCGTTCATGCGCCGGTTTCTCGATGGCTACTTTCCAATGCGAGTGACCGTTGCCGTAAGCTGGGGCGACCTTGGGCTCAGCCTCACCCACAGCGAACCTCGCGCACAACCGGGTTTCGCGGTAGTGGAATCGCGACATGGAGTGCTCATTGACACGACCTTCGAGGGACGTTTGAAGACGGCTCTGCACCTCACCAACGACGATTGGCGCTGACCGCGAATGAACCGATCGAAACCCGCGGTGCGGGCGCGCAGAACCGTGGCCCGTAGCCGCCTGTTTCAGGTGGAGGAGATGGACCTCGAGTTCAGCAACGGAATCCGCACCTGTTACGAACGACTGGTGGGTGGCAACGGCGCGGTGCTGATTGCACCCATGCTCGATGCCGACACCGTCCTGCTGATTCGCGAGTACGCCGCCGGTACCGACCGCTACGAACTCGGTCTGCCCAAGGGCAAGATCGAAGCTGGCGAGGACATCCTGAGCGCCGCCGACCGAGAGATCATGGAGGAAGTCGGGTATGGTAGCCGACGCCTGACTGGCCTGGGCGCGCTCTCGCTTGCACCCGGCTACCTGGCGCACACGTCGCACCTGGTGCTCGCCGAGGACCTTTACCCGCACCGTGTCCCCGGAGACGAACCTGAGGAGATCGAGGTATTGCCATGGTCCATCCGTGACCTCGGACGGCTGCTTGAGCGCGAGGATTTTTCCGAGGCCCGCTCCATTGCCGGTCTGTTCATGGTGCGCGAGCACCTGCTGGGAGGAAAGGAATGAGTGACATCGACCTGCCGATCGACGCGCTGCTGAACGAAACGCGAAACATTGCGCGGGAGGCCGGTGACGCCATCATGGAAATCTACGGTACCCGCTTCGCGGCCGTGGAGAAGGACGACCATTCACCGCTTACGGAAGCGGATCTTGCCGCGCACAGGATCATCAGCGGACGGTTACGTGAACTCACGCCGGACCTGCCGCTGCTGTCGGAGGAAGGACGCGAGGTAACCTTTGTCGAGCGCCAGGGCTGGCCGGCCTACTGGCTGGTGGATCCACTCGACGGCACCCGCGAGTTCGTCAAACGCAACGGCGAGTTCACGGTGAACATTGCGCTGATCCAGAACCACCAGCCTCTGCTCGGAGTCGTCTGGAGTCCGGTCCTGGAACGGATGTATTCGGGTGCCCGGAATCTGGGCGCGTTCCGTGAAACATCGGCGTCATCACGGGCACCGATCCGGGTATCCGAGCGACCACCGCAATCAATCCCCAGGGTTGTCGGGAGCCGCTCACACGGAAGCGAGCGAATGCAGGTCGCATTGACAACCCTGGGCCCTCACGAACTGCTCCCGATGGGAAGCTCGCTGAAGCTGTGCCTGGTCGCGGAAGGCGCGGCGGATCTTTATCCCCGGCTTGGACCCACCAGCGAGTGGGACACGGCTGCGGCCCATGCGATCGTGACTGCAGCCGGGGGCCATGTCGTCGACCTTTCCGGTCGGGAGCTGGTTTATAACACGCGTGAGTCGCTCCTGAATCCGCAGTTCCTCGTGTGTGCCGGCGAGCCTCGATCCTGGCTGGAACGCCTGGGGCTCAACCCGGAATCGCACTGATCTGAAGCATCAGAGACTGCGAACGCACGAATACGGTGCAGTAGCGGCCCCGCGCGCACCGGTATCGCACATCCGATGATCGGTCCCACGATCCAGCAATGGATCGGGACGAAACCGATATAATCCTGGGCTACAAGGCGTGGCCGCCCGACAAGGAGCCATTGGTAACACAGGTTCCACCCCTCGGAATCTGGCGCATTCGAACGCCCCCCATGGTTCATCGCAATACTGGCACATTCCCTGCTTTCAGAGCTCGGTGAGACACCTGCCAGGAGCTCACCGCCGTGCCAAGCGTTCCCTCGAAAGGACGTACCCTTGCCGAATGGACTGCGGCTTTCCGCAATGACTTTGCGGCTGCTGCGGCCTCGTTGCGCACACTGCGCGAGCAACTGGATACCGGCGCCAATGCATGGATCAGCCGGATAACGCCGGAACGCCTCGAGCGAGAGCTGCGCCGACTGCAATCCCAGTCACCCACCCTGCCCCT
Source organism: Thioalkalivibrio sp. (assembly GCA_007136145.1). Classification (GTDB taxonomy): domain Bacteria; phylum Pseudomonadota; class Gammaproteobacteria; order Ectothiorhodospirales; family Ectothiorhodospiraceae; genus Thioalkalivibrio. Next base: position 3,707 of record SLHN01000131.1, on the reverse strand, counting down.
GTACGGCGTTCCGTTCGCGGTCAAGGACAACTTCGATGTTGAAGGCTGGCCCACCACGGCAGGCTGCCCGGGATTCGCCTACCACCCCGGGCAAACGGCCCCCGCCGTGGCCAGGCTGGAAGCCGCGGGAGCAATCCTGGTCGGCAAGACCAATCTCGACCAGTTCGCCACCGGGCTCGCCGGAACGCGCACTCCCTATGGCGCTGTAAGCAACCCGTTCAACAGTGCGTACGTTGCCGGCGGCTCCAGCGCTGGCTCGGCAGTCGTCGTCGCCGAAGGACTGGTACCCCTTGCGTTGGGGACCGACACTGCCGGGTCCGGCCGGATTCCGGCAGGCTTCAACAACGTCGTTGGCCTGAAGGCGACACGTGGCCGCTGCAGCAAACAAGGCGTGGTTCCAGCGTGCCCATCGCTGGATTGCCTCGCAATCTTCGCGTTGACAGCCGACGATGCCGATGCGGTACTCGACATCATCGAGGGATTCGACCCCGATGATCCCTGGTCGCGCCCTGATCCGACCACAGCGTCGTCCCCTGAAATACCGCGCGTACTCGGAATACCCCGGTGCATCGAGTGGTTCGGCGACAATCGCGCGGAACTGGCATGGCTCGGCACCATGGCGCGAATGGAAGACATGGGAATGGCGTTGCACGCAGTGGATTTCACACCCCTGTTCGAACTCGCCTCATTGCTCTACCACGGACCCTGGATCGCCGAGCGCCACGCAGCGCTCGGCGGCTTCATCGAAGCTCGAGCGGATGCGGTGGATCCCGTGGTACGGGCCATCATCATGCGCGGCCGGGATTTCTCCGCCAGCGACGTCTTCGCAGCCCGGCAAAGGCGCCAGGAACTGCTGCGCGAAGTCGGGAGCCTGTTCACCAGCCATGACGCCTTGCTGGTGCCGACCGCCCCAGGTCATCCGCTTCAGACAGAAATTGCGGATGAACCACTGGAGCAGGACAGCCGACTGGGACGGTATGCGAGCTTCGTCAATCTTGCCGACTGCTGCGCGGTCGCCGTTCCGGCAGGGTTCCGGGTCGATGGCCTGCCGTTCGGAGTTTCCCTGGTGGCTCCTGCCTGGCAGGACCGTCGCCTGCTCGCCTGGGCACGCGAATGGCAGCGCCACACCCCATCATTGCGAGGCGCCACCGGCATGCCCGCACCAAGAACAGTTGCGCGGTCCGCCTCCACCGTCAGTAGCAAGCCACGCATCGTTATCGCCGGACCTTACCGCCAGCTTTCAAGACTCGGCGGCTGGCAGCAACAGTCCCACCTACCTGAAACCAAGGAGAATCATGCATGACCCGAAACCGCTGGCTCAAGTCCGTCCGAACCCCAGGCATCGTCCTCGCGCTATCTCTGCTCGGTGCCTCTGCGCAGGCCGCAGACCCGATCAAGGTCGGCGTACTGCACTCGCTTTCGGGAACGATGGCGATCTCCGAAACCACACTCAAGGACACCATCGAGATGCTGGTCGCGGAACAGAATGCCAAGGGCGGCCTGCTGGGTCGTCCGCTGGAGCCGGTCGTCGTCGATCCGGCATCGGACTGGCCCTTGTTCGCCGAACGCACCCGGCAATTGCTGGAACAGGATCAGGTAGACGTGATCTTTGGCGTCTGGACGTCGGTGGCACGCAAGTCGGTGCTACCGGTGGTCGAAGAGCTGAACGGCATCCTGTTCTATCCGGTGCAGTACGAGGGTGAGGAGTCCTCGCGCAACATTTTCTACACCGGGGCCGCGCCCAACCAGCAAGCCATTCCCGCGGTCGATTATCTGATGAACGAGTATGGGATAGAACGCTGGGTGCTTGCCGGCACCGACTATGTGTACCCGCGCACGACCAACCGCATCCTCGAGGCCTACCTGAAGACCAACGGCGTGGCCGACGAGGACATCATGATCAACTACACGCCGTTCGGCCATGCCGACTGGCAGAGCATCGTTGCCGACATCAAGCGCTTCGGCGAACAGGGCAAGGCAACAGCAGTGGTCTCGACGATCAACGGCGACGCCAACGTGCCCTTCTATCGTGAACTGGGTAATCAGGGCCTGTCCGCCACCGACATCCCCGTGATCGCATTCTCCGTCGGCGAAGAGGAACTCTCGGGAATGGATACCCGCCCGTTGGTCGGTCACCTGGCGGCCTGGAACTATTTCATGAGCGTTGATACGCCGGAGAATGCCGCGTTCATCGAGAAGTGGCACGCCTTCATCGGCGACACCAACCGCGTGACCAACGACCCGATGGAAGCCCATTACATCGGCTTCAATATGTGGGTGCAGGCCGTCGAAAAAGCCGGCACCACCGACGTCGACACGGTGATCGACGCGCTGAAAGGCGTAACCGTACCCAACCTGACCGGCGGCATGGCCGAGATGCTGGTCAATCACCACATCACCAAGCCGGTCCTGATCGGCGAGATCCAGGAGGACGGACAGTTCCTGGTCGTCTGGCAGACCGATGACCTGATCCCCGGTGATGCCTGGTCCCCGCATTTGCCGGGCAGCCGCGACATCATCGCCGACTGGACCCCGCCGATTTCCTGCGGGAACTTCAATACCGTCACACAGACCTGCTCTGGCCAGAACTACTGATCGAAACGGGCGGCGTGGGCAACCCCGCCGCCCCTCCCCAGATTCTTGAATCCGACCCCGAGGAATTCCATCGGTGACCGCATATACGCTCGCGCCACCATCCGTCCGTTGGTTGCGTTCCATCTCTTGCTGTCCGGACCGGCCGACAAGGGCCAGGCGTGGCACCCTGCGCTCGGAAATCCGTGCCGCACCGGCATCGCAACGGTTCAAGGGGATTCCCCGGGGTCGGATTTCGGGTTGGATCATCGCCGCCTGCCTGCTGGTTGCCGGTGGCGGTCTGCACGCGGAAACGCAGGCCTTCGGGCTGGAGGTCCCGGCAATGGATCTCGCCGCGGAAACGGCCCCATCCGCATTCCCGGTGATCGCGCAGGCCGACCCCTATACCGGGGACATGATCGACCCGAGTCTGCTTGGAACCGATCCCGAAGAGGCGGGACTGGAAGCCGCCGAGACCGACGATGACTTCCTGGAAGAAACCGTCTACGAGGGTCTGAACGAGACCGCGGCCGACGTCGACCACCTGATTCAACGCCTCCCCGCCGGTAGCTTCAATGATCGGCGTACCGTGGCCGAGGAGCTGGCCGCGACCGGCGACCCGCGGGTCCCGGTGGTACTCACCGCTCTGCTGGAGGGACGCCTGCTCGCGACCGCTGACGATCCACCGCGCATTCTGATCCGCGCGGAGACCGGCCAGGCCGGGCGCGACGCCCTGACCGGAGAACCGGTGGCCGCGGAACTGATCGCGTCGGGACGCCGCATTCCCGTGCACAACCCCCTGCGTAATGCACTGCGCAACCTGATCGCGGTGGCGACGATTTCAGCACCTGATCCGGAGCGCCGCGCGGCCTCGCTGCGGCGCCTGATGCGCGACGACGTGAGCCCGGATATCCTCGCTTACCTGGACCAACGCGTCGAACTCGAAACCGACCCGCGCGTGACCGACCTGCTGCTGACCGTGCGGGCGCTCGCACGGCTGAACATCGACGACCCGGACGAGCGTCTCGAGTCCATCGCCCTGCTGCGCGGGTCACTGCTCAGCGAAGTCCGCGTGCGCCTGGAGGCAACCGCGACGCGGGACGAGGATCCGGAAGTCCGCGAGGCCGCGCGCGATG
>SLHN01000252.1 GCA_007136145.1 Thioalkalivibrio sp. | reverse complement strand
TCTCGATTCCCGTCATTGGGCGCGGAATGCGCCGGTTGCTCGGGCTATTGCTCCTTCTATTCGTGCTGCTGGCGGTCAATTCAGTGTATCTCGGGGGAATCACGCTCGCCGAAGCACTGAGTGGCCAATCCCTGCAGGACTTTTTCTACCTGGCGATGGTGCTGGTGCACCTCACGCTCGGGCTACTGCTGATTCCCGTTTTCCTGATCTTCGCCGTTGCTCACATGCACCGGGCCTGGCGCCGCCGAAACCCTTATGCGATCGGCGCCGGAATCGGCCTGGTGCTCGCTGCAATCGTGCTGATCGGCTCGGGGCTTATGCTGGTGCGCTTCGATTTCCTGACGGTTCATCATCCGGCAGCGCGTGGTTTCTTCTACTGGCTTCACATCGCCGCACCCGTCGCCGCCGTCTGGCTGTTCCTGCTGCACCGGCTCGCCGGCCCACCCCTGCGCTGGCAGCGGGCACCCCGGTGGGCGTTGTTGATCCTGGGCCTCGCCGTCGGTACCGGCGCACTGCATCTGTATCACACGGCGGAAATCGAGACCCCGGCTCATGCCACCTTCGAACCGGCGCTGACCCGCCTCGCCAATGCGCCGGATGGCCTGGCACCGGAGCGCTTGATGCGCGATTCCTTCTGCGCCGAGTGCCACGCCGACATCGCCGCACAGCACGCCACCAGCATGCACCGGCTGAGTTCGTTCAATAACCCGGTCTACCGCTTCAGTGTCGAGGAAACCCGGGCCGTCGCACTGGAGCGCGACGGCAACGTGGAGGCCGCACGGTTCTGCGCCGGCTGCCATGACCCCCTGCCCCTTTACTCGGGGGAATTCGACCGCGCGGACTACAATCCCGATGCGGACCCGGCCGCCGACGCTGGAATCACCTGCCTCGTCTGCCACTCGATCACGAGCGTGAACAGCACACGCGGTAACGCCGACTTCACGCTGGCGGCCCCACCACGCTACCCGTTCGAGGAAAGCGAGAACCCCGTTCTGGCCGCGCTCGCCCGGCAGTTGATCCGCGCCAAGCCAGCATTCCACAAGCGAACGCTCTTGCGACCCCTGCACCACAGCGCGGAATTCTGCAGTACCTGCCACAAGGTGGGGCTGCCCGAACGACTCAACGATTACCGCTGGTTACGTGGACAGGATCATTACGGGACCTTTTTGGCCAGCGGCGTTTCCGGGCACCGGGCCGACAGCTTCTATTACCCGGAACGCGCCGAACCTAACTGCAATGGCTGCCACATGCCCTTTGCTCCGTCGCGCGACCCGGCGGCCCGCCTGTTCCCGGAACAGGGAATCGGCATACGTGATCACCGCTTTGGCGCGGCGAATACCGCGATTCCCCGGATACTCGATATGGATCCCGAGGAGATCCAGATACGCAAGCGGTTCCTGCGGGACGGCGTCGCGCGAGTCGACCTGTTCGGCATCAAGGAAGACGGCCGCATCGACGGGGAGCTGCACGCACCCTTGCGGCCGGAGCTGCCGTTACTCGAACCCGGACGCAGCTATCTCCTGGAAACCGTCATACGCACGTTGCGAATCGGTCATCCGCTGACCCAGGGAACGACCGATTCCAACGAGCTCTGGCTGGACGTTACGCTGCGCGATGGCGACACGGTGATCGGCCGCAGCGGCGCCTTGGACGCGGACGGCGATGTCGATCCCTGGGCGCATTTCGTCAACGCCTACCTGCTCGATCGCGATGGCCGGCGCATCGACCGCCGCAATGTGCAGGATATCTTCGTCGCGCTCTATGACCACCAGATTCCGCCCGGCTCGGCGGCACTGGTGCAGTACGCGTTCACGGTACCCGACGATGCCCAGGGCCCGCTGCACATCGAGGCGGCCCTGCGCTACCGCAAATTCGACACCCGACTGATGCGCCATGTTCTCGGTGACGCCTTCTCGGGCAATGATCTGCCGATCGCGACGCTTGCCAGCGATCAGGTCCTGATCCCGGTAACAGGCGGGTCCGAGGCGACTGCCCAGCAGTTCCCGGTTCCCGCATGGGAGCGCTGGAACGATTATGGCATCGGCCTGCTGCGCACCGGCGACCGCAACGCCGCCCGCGGACAATTCCGGCAGGCCGAAGCGGCATTCCGGGAGGTGGAGCGTCTCGGACGCCCCGACGGCCCGCTGAATCTGGCGCGGGTCTATTTCCGCGAGGGGCGTCTCGAAGAAGCGATTCAGGCACTGGCCCGCGCGGGCGACTCCGGTGCCAACCCTTGGACGATTGCCTGGTATTCGGCACTGATCGACCGCGAGTACGGTCGAATGGAAACGGCGGTGGAACGTCTGGAAGCCCTGATGACCACTCGTTTCCAGGAAGCTCGCGATCGCGGCTTCGATTTTTCCCGCGATCTCCGGGTTCCGCATCTGCTCGGGCGCACCCTGTTCGAACAGGCACGAGCGGCGCGCGGCGAGGCACAACGACTCCGGCGCGACGAACTGCTCACGCGCGCCGTTGCCGCATTGGAAGCGGCACTCGCCATCGATCCCGAAGCCGCCGTTGTACACCACACAATGGCGCAGGTGCGGGACATGCTTGGCGACTCCGAGAAGGCCGCGTATCATCGCGCCGCCCATGAACGCTATCGTAGCGACGACCTGGCCGTCGCGGCCGCCGTGGCATTGCATCGCGCGAACAACCCGCCAGCCAATCAAGCCGCGGAAGCGGTAACCCTGTACGATCTGCAACGCGAGCAGGAAGGCTTGCGGAAACCGGAGGATCCCGGCGCCTGGGCGGGGCCACCTCAGCGATCCGATTCCGGGCAGCCGTCGACCTACGCCCTGTTCGCATCTCAGAGGGGGTCCGATAGCGAGAGCCAGGGGGCGCAAGAGCCGTGAAAAAAACCGAACCCACGCCGCTGCACGAACTCGGGGGGGATGCCTGGGTCGCCCGGGTCTTCCGCTGGTCGGCCATTGTCGCTGCCGTCGTGACCGTGGTCGTGGTCGCCGGTCTGCTGCTCTGGTGGTGGCTCTCCGACGACAAACCGGTATTGGTGGACGAAATCGCGGTGCTGGCCCCCGAGCCACTCGCGGGTCCCGATGTGGCGCCACCATCAGCACTGCGCTTCACCGATATCACCGCACAGGCTGGCATCGATTTCACGCACGTCAACGGCGCCCATGGGCAGCGGTTGCTGCCCGAGACCATCGGTTCCGGCGTTGCGGTCTTCGATTACAACAACAACGGACATCAGGACATCCTGCTGGTGAACTCCCGCCACTGGCCCGGCCACGAGACGGAGCCACGTCCGACGCTGGCGCTTTACGAAAACGACGGCACCGGTCATTTCACCGACGTGACCATCGAGGCGGGACTGGATATCGAGTTGTACGGCATGGGCGTTGCCGTGGGCGATTACGACAACGACGGCTGGGTCGATGTGTTCATCACTGCTGTCGGCAGCAACCGGCTGTTTCGCAACGAGGGCGGTAAATTCCGGGAAGTCACCGACGAGGCCGGCGTCGGCGGTCTGGAACGCGACTGGTCCACCGCGGCCGCGTTCTTCGACGCGAACAACAATGGCCTGCTGGATCTCTACGTCGGCAACTACGTCGAATGGTCACCCGAGATC
>SLHN01000285.1 GCA_007136145.1 Thioalkalivibrio sp. | reverse complement strand
GCAGATGGGGTGTGTGACCTTCAGCGCGTTGCATTTCCCGGATGGGCGTATCACTGCGCGCAGGTTTCGGCAGGCGGAGCTGCACGCACAGTTGGAGATGCAGCCGATCGTTGCGGCCTATCGTGCGTTGGGTTGGGAGCAGGTGCTGGGCTCCTCGGGTACGCTTCTGGCCTTGGACCGCATGCTGCACGAGGGCGGCTTGGAAAAAACCCGAGGCATGAGTCTCGGTGGTCTGGAAAGCCTGCGCGCGCAGATGATCGAGGCCGGAGCATTCGATCGGCTGAGTCTACCCGGCCTCGGCGAGGATCGGCGCCCGGTGATTGCCGGCGGATTGGCAGTGATCATCGGTGCGTTCAGGGCGCTTGGCATCGAGCGCATGACAACGTCCGATGGAGCTCTGCGCGAAGGTGTAGTGCACGACCTGTTCGGACGCTTTCATCACGAGGACGTCCGTGGTCGGACGATTCACCATCTTCGCAAGCGCTTTGCCGTGGATGCAGTGCACGCGGAGCGAGTCGTCGCCGAGTCCCGGCGTCTGTTCGCACCGGTGGCCGATGTCTGGAACCTTGGCGATAGCGATCACGACTTGCTGAGCTGGGCGGCCGAGCTGCACGAAATCGGCCTTGCACTAGCGCATAGCCGATATCACAAACATGGCGAGTATATTCTCACGCATGCCGATCTTCCGGGCTTTTCCCGCCAGGAACAGGCTGACATGGCGCTCCTGGTTCGGGTGCACCGGCGCCGGTTGCACGAACGTCTTTTCGAGCACCTGCCCAAGGCCCGGCGTAAGCGAATGATCCGCCTTGCAATGCTCCTGCGGCTTGCTGTGTTGCTGCACCGGTCACGCACCGACGAGCCGGTTCGGATCAAGGCCGTCAGCGCGACCCGGCAATCGGTTGTTCTGGAATTCGAACAGGATTGGCTGGCGAATCACCCGCTCACCGCCGCGGATCTGAGCAACGAAGCAGCCCAGGTGGCTACTCTGGGGTTCGCGCTGGAGGCAAGCTGAAACCGCGCTGGCACTGGGTTACGCCAGAAAGCACAATTTGCACGTCATCTGTTCGCAAGCCGCGCCAGCAGATCCTGTTGCACGGAGTAGGGTTCCTCACCGGCGGACGGGGTCTGACGCTGGTAGCTGCCGTCCTTCTGCAACACCCAGGCCGAGGTGTTGTCGCGCATATAGGAAAACAGTGACTCCTCCGCTGCACGCTCAAGCATCTGGGAGTCCTTGATCGGGAAGGCAACCTCGACCCGGCGGAAGAAATTACGCGGCATCCAGTCGGCGCTGGACATGTAGAGCTCCGGCTGTCCATCGTTGCCGAAATAGAACACCCGCGAGTGTTCCAGAAAACGCCCGAGGACCGACCGAACTTCGATGTTTTCAGACGCGCCAGGAACGCCCGGGCGCAGGCAACAGATACCCCGGACCAGCAGCTGGATCCGCACGCCGGCGTTGGATGCCTTGTAGAGTGCTTGAATTACAAGGGGTTCGATCAGCGAGTTCATCCGAGCTGCGATCAGTGCTGGTCGTCCGGCCGCGGCGATCGCGGTTTCGCGCTCGATCCGTTCGATGATTGCGGCGTGCAGGGTGAATGGTGCCTGCAGCAGATCCCTCAGCTTGGAGACCTTGCCCAGACCGGTCAGTTGCTGGAATACCCGATGCACATCCTCGGTGATCACCGGATCGGCGGTCAGCATGCCATAATCGGTATACGCCTTGGCGGTGCCAGCATGATAGTTGCCGGTGCCCAAATGCGCATAGCGGGTGATCTGATCGTTGTCGCGGCGGACGACAAGCGCCATTTTCGCATGCGTCTTGTAGCCGACGACGCCATAGGTAATGTGCACCCCGGCGTCCTGCATGCGGTTGGCGAGCTCGATATTGGCTTCCTCGTCAAATCTTGCGCGCAGTTCGATCACCACCGTGACTTCCTTGCCCGACTGTGCGGCCTCGATCAGGAGTTCCACCAGTTGCGAACGCGTTCCCGTCCGGTAAAGCGTCTGCTTGATCGCGAGAACCGCGGGGTCACGCGCTGCCTGCCGCACAAACTCGATCACCGGCATGAACGATTCGTAGGGATGGTGTAGCAGAAGGTCCTGCTTGCGGATGGCATCAAAGATGCTGACGCCAGCCGCATGGTATTTCGGCAGGCTGGGAATGAATGGCGGGAACTTGAGATCGCTGCGATCGACGAGGTCATGCACGGCGATCAGTCGATTCAGGTTGACCAGACCATGAACCTGGTACAACTCGCTTTCGGTCAGGTTGAAATGGGCGAGCAGAAAACGCGCGTCGTCCTCCGGGCAGTTGTCGGCGATCTCAAGGCGCACCGCCTCGCCATAGTTGCGCTGAGGGAGTTCGCCCTCAAGAGCGTTCAGCAGATCGTCGATTTCCTCCTCGCGAACGAACAGGTCCGAGTTGCGGGTTAATCGGAACTGATAGCAACCGGTGACTTTCATGCCCTGGAACAGTTCGCCGACGTGGGCATGCAGGATCGATGAAAGAAAAACGAAGTCGTTGTCGCCCTGGGACACCTCGCGCGGCAACCGCATCACCCGGGGCAGGGAACGGGGCGCCTGCACCACGGCCCGGCGTGATTCGCGCCCGAACGCATCCTTGCCCTTCAGCGTGACGATGAAGTTCAGACTCTTGTTGAGCACGCGGGGAAACGGATGCGCCGGGTCCAGCCCGATCGGGCTCAGGACCGGTTGCAGTTGTTCGTGAAAAAAGGCCTTGAGCCAGCGTTGCTGGGCCTCGCTCCAATGGGTGCGACGAATGAACCGGATGTCCTTCTCGGCGAGCTCGGGAATCAGTACGTCGTTCAGCGTGTGGTACTGCTCGGCCACGAGCTGATGTGCGATCACGCTGATCTTGCTCAGCTGTTCCTGTGCGGACAGCCCGTCGGGCCCCGGTGTCTGAACGTTTAATGCCACCTGCTGGCGTAGCGATCCGACGCGAACCTCGAAGAATTCGTCGAGGTTGGTGGAGGAAATGCAAAGCATCCGCAACCGTTCGAGCAGCGGGTAGCTCTCGTCGAGAGCGAGTTCCAGTACACGGCGATTGAACTCCAGCAGCGAGAGTTCGCGGTTGAGGAAGAGTTCCGGATTGCTGAAGTCGGTGGCGTTCATTATCAGGGATGCAATAGCAGAAACTCGATCAGTGCCTTCTGCGCATGCAGCCGGTTCTCGGCCTCTTCCCAAATCACGCTCTGCGGGCCTTCGAGGACTTCGGTGCTCACCTCTTCCTCGCGGTGCGCGGGCAGGCAGTGCATGAACAGCGCGTCGGGTCGTGCAAGCCGCATCAGTGCGGAATCGACGAAAAATCCGGAGAAGGCCTGGCGACGGGCGCTTTTTTCGTCTTCCTGACCCATGCTGGCCCAGACATCCGTCACCACCAGGTCGGCATCCTTCGCGGCCTGCCGTGGGTCGCGCACGAGTTCGAGGGCCGGTCCGGCCGCGGCACTGATTTCGGGGTCGGGGTCGTAGCCATTCGGACACGCCGCCGCGAGCGTGAAACCCATCTGCCGAGCGGCATGAATGTAGCTGTTGCACATGTTGTTGCCGTCACCAATCCAGGCCACACGGCG
>SLHN01000187.1 GCA_007136145.1 Thioalkalivibrio sp. | reverse complement strand
GGCTCGCGGAAGCCCAAGCGTAGGGTGTCAATGAGCGCAGCGAATTGCACCATTCGAGGCCCGAGTGCCTGGGGTCAGGGCGTGCGCGGTACCGGTTAGGCTGAGGCCACTATCCACGCCTCTCCTGGCGATCGCAGATACCCGGAGTCTCAGATAGCGACAGGGCATGGACGATTTCAGCGCGTGCCTTCGTTGCCAGCGCCCTGCGCACGGAATCGGACGTCACCGGCAGCTTTGTCAAGACCTTGACCTGAACGTCAGTGTGGTCCCGGCACAGCAGCTGCCACACATGGGAAAGCAGCCGGTCGCCACCCGCGTACGACGCCTTGGGCGGACTGCCGTCAGGCTCCCTGCCGTAGTCGATGGCGACGGGTTGGACCGGGGCCTCGGCCGCAATGGCCGCGGCAAACAGACGCGGGTGAAAACGCCGCACCGCATCGCCACGCGTTGTCGTCCCCTCGGGGAACACGACGACCTTCTGGCCTCGCGCCAATGCGTCCGCGATCTTCGCTGCCAGCGCCTCGCTCTCGTGCCCTCCCCTGCGAATGAACAGTGTCTGATGACGCCGCGCAAGCCACCCGATCACAGGCCAGCGGGCGACCTCCGACTTCGAGACAAAATGCATGTCCGGAATCGTCCCCAGTACCGGGATATCCAGCCAGGAAACATGGTTTGCAACCACCATCGCAGGTCCGCGCACGGCCTCACCTTCCCGACGCACACGGATACCGGCCACATCCAGCACGCGTGCACACCACCAACGCCGCGCACGGGCGAGACGCGCCGATGCATCCGGACCCGATCCGTGGCGAAACGTCAGCCAGACCCCTGCCCAGATCAGCAGGAACAATCGAAACAGCCGCCAAAAGGCCCGTAGTGTAGCTTTCATCTGTCTCCTTCATCACGCTCTGCCACGCCCCCAAGACATCAGGTGCAGTACATCGCGAGTTCGCGCAAACGAACCTGCCTGGGGTGCCGTAAAGCGAAGCCGAACCGCACCGATACGGCGTCGACCCCGGCCCCGATGCTTCGGGGCCTCGAACGGTGCAATTCGCTGCGCTCATTGACACCCTACGCGGTTACGTCAGGCGGGTGGCCGCCGGTGCCGTGAAAGTCCGCAACAGCGATCAGGGTAGCGGACCCGCGTATGGCCCGCTGGCCGTGGGCAGGTCCTCCCCCTCCCACAGTTTGATGCCGCCGGCGATATTCACGACATTGGTGAATCCCATCTGCTCCAGGACCACGGCCGCCAGCGCCGAGCGGGCGCCGGTGGCACAAAGCAGCGCCACCGGTCGCTCGCGCGCCGCATACAGGGCTTCGATACGGTGCGGGCCACTCGCCTCAACCGCTCCTTCAAGAAGCCCGCGCGGGACCAGTATCGAACCCGGTACATGAATGCGTTCGTATTCATAGGGCTCGCGCACGTCGACGATCAACCACGGCTCTCCATCCTCGATACTCTCGGCCAGGTCATCGGGAGCCATTTCCCGAATCCGGCTGCGGGCATCGGCCACCAGATCCGCAAGTGTCTTCAACCCAGTCACTGCGTTCGGTTCCTTGTCGGCCATCAAAGCACCTCCAATAGTGCATGGAGCGAATATTCGGGTGGCGAACAAGTCGTACCCCGACAAAGATAAGCCACGACGCGATCGGATGCCGTGGGATGACCGCATTTTCCGGCAAGGGCCTGCGGTAAACCTTTCCCGGCCGCCGGCAACGCGTACACCCAGGCCTGCGGCTGACGCTCAGTTATCGCTCGTTGCCAGGCAGCGGTGGCCACATCAGGGCCCCGGAGAATGACCATCGGCGGCGGGTGCAGGTGCAGATCCAGCGCCTGCAACAGGCTCATATGACCCAATGGTGCGTCCGCCATCGTTGCCCCGCCGTTGGCAAGCGCGGCTTCCGCAGCCTGCAGGTAACGCGGCTCGACCAGAAGATAGCCAAGCTGCAGGAGCGCCTGGGCGGCGACACCGTTGCCCGAAGCCATCGCGTCGTCGGCATATACCTTGGGCCGCTGGATCAGCTTCTCGTGATCCGCTGCCGTGTAGAAGAAGCCGCCGTCGCGGGCATCCCTGAAATCCCGCAGCAGAACCTCGGCCAGCGTTTGCGCCCACTCCAGCCATTCGAGGCTCCAGCGTACGCGCAGCAGATCGAGACTGGCCGTGAGCAGCAGTGCGTGGTCGTCCAGGTAGGCGCGCGGCATCGGGGTATCCGCGCCTTCGCGAAAGCTCGCGTACAGACGCCCTTCGCGCCAGAGCAAGCGCTGAACCGCGCGCATCGCGGCCTCGGCATGGTCCAGCCACTGCGGCTGCTGCAACGCCTCGCCGGCCCGGATCAGCCCGGACACCATCAGCGCGTTCCACGAGGTCAGAATCTTTTCGTCCCGATGCGGCCTTGCGCGCGCATCCCGCGCGGCAAGCAGTTTCTCGCGCGCCGACTGGAGCAGCTCATCGGCCTTTTCGGAAGACACACCCAGCGTGTCGGCAACCGCACTGGGTTCCTTCGTCTCGTACAAATGCCAGCGACCTTCGAAGTTCGACGGAGCATCCAGCCCCCAGACGCGGGAGGCCAGCTGCCACTCTTTCGGTTCCAGCAACGATTGCACCTGCGTTGGATCCCACACGTAGAACCGTCCCTCCTCCCCCTCGGAGTCCGCGTCGAGACTGGAGTAGAAAGCGCCAGTAGGGTCGGTCATCTCCCGCAGCAGCCAGCCCACCGTCTGTTCGACCACCCGTCGCGAACGCGGATCGCCCCGGGCCGCCTGGCGCGCGTAGAGCCCAAGCAACGGACCATTGTCGTAGAGCATCTTCTCGAAATGCGGAATCATCCAGCGATCGTCGGTTGAATAGCGGCAGAAACCGCCACCGATCTGATCGCAAATCCCACCCCGGGCCATCGCCTCCAGCGTCTGATCGAGCATTTCCTCCGCCCGCTCATCGTGGTGCCTGGCGCTGTGCCAGGCGAGCCACTCCAGCGTCGCCGGGTGCGGGAACTTGGGCGCTGCCCCAAAACCGGCGTAGCGGGAATCGAAGTTGCGGTCCAGCTCGGCGCGGGCGCGGTCCAATACGTCCGGACCGGGGATACTGCCACCCTCGGGCGCGTACATGCGTGCCATCGCTTCCTGCAGCGATGCGTTTTGCGCCGCGATATCGCCGGGATTTTCCTCGAGAAAGTCCGCGACGCGGTTGAGCACGTCGATGAACGCGGGCAAACCCTGCCGTGCCTGCGCCGGAAAATACGTGCCGGCAAAAAATGGAATCTGGTCGGGGGTGAGGATCATCGTCAAAGGCCAGCCGCCGTTGCGCCGTGTAAGCAGCATGAATGCGTTCTGGTAGATGCGGTCGAGATCCGGACGCTCCTCGCGATCGACCTTGATGTTCACGTAGCGATCGTTCATCACCCGTGCGGTTTCGGGGTTTTCGAACGATTCGTGCGCCATTACGTGGCACCAGTGGCAGGCCGAATACCCGATCGACAACAGAATCGGTTTCCCCTCGGCGTGTGCCCGTTCCAGGGCCTCCTCGCCCCAGGGGTACCAGTCCACGGGGTTGTCCGCGTGTTGCTGCAGATACGGGCTGCTCGCCCGGGCCAGACGGTTCATTGAAACTCCTCGGGGTGAGATCCGCGGACAACGCCGAACACACGCCGGCATCGTCTTGGTTCAGAATGTTGGTAGACTGCGCAGTCCGTACAGCCACTGCAAGCGCCCATGCCCGTACACCCATTTATCGACCCGGTCGCGCTGTCGCTCGGCCCTCTCAAACTGCACTGGTATGGATTGATGTACCTGGTCGGTTTCATCGGCTTCTGGGGGCTTGGGGTCCTGCGCGCCCGCCGACCGGATTCGCCCGTCAGCCCGCAGCAGGTCGGTGACCTGCTGTTCTGGGGCGTTCTCGGCGTTATCGTTGGCGGGCGGCTCGGCTACGTGCTTTTCTACAATTTCGACGTGCTGCCGCAGGATCCGCTGATGCTGCTGCGCCTGTGGGAAGGCGGCATGTCCTTCCATGGCGGTCTGATCGGTGTTCTTCTGGCCGCATGGTGGTATGCCCACAAGCTGGGCGAACCGTTCCTGCGTATTGGCGACTTCGTGGCCCCGATGATTCCCATCGGCCTCGGTGCGGGGCGGATCGGCAACTGGATCAATGGCGAGTTATGGGGCAAACCCACCGACCTCCCGTGGGCAATGATCTTTCCGGTAGCGGACTATCTCCCGCGACATCCATCGCAGCTTTATCAGGCGTTTCTGGAAGGTGTGGTTCTCTTCACAGTCCTCTGGCTGTTCTCGCGCAAACCAAGGCCAACCGGCATGATATCCGGGTTGTTCCTGCTCCTTTACGGCGTATTCCGTTTCATGGTGGAATTCGTTCGTGAACCGGATGCCCATATCGGTTACCTCGCCTTCGGCTGGCTAACCATGGGGCAGACCCTGTCCGCACCTCTGATCGTCGCCGGTCTCGCGCTCGTCGCGTGGTCGCGGCGCAGACTCGCGCCAGCAAAAGCAGATCGTGATTGACACCATTCCGCCACAGGCAAGGAAAATCGTATTGACCGCGCCGCCCTCCCCAGAATCCGTGCCTGCGAGCAAAACCCCGGCGAGGAAAACAACCCGTGCGAGCGCCCCCTGCGTGCAAACGGATCCTGTGCTGGGCTTCCGCGTTATTCAGGAGCCGGTATGAAACAATATCTGAACTTGGTGCGACATGTCTTCGAGCATGGCACCGACCGACCGGACCGGACAGGAACAGGAACTCGTTCGGTTTTTGGCCACCAGATGCGATTCGACCTCAACGAAGGCTTTCCGCTGGTCACCACGAAGAAAACGCATCTCAAGTCGGTTATCCATGAACTGCTCTGGTTTATCCATGGGGATACCCGGCTCGACTACCTGCATCGTCACGGAGTCACCATCTGGGACGAATGGGCCACGACGGATGGACACCTTGGCCCCATTTATGGAGCTCAGTGGCGTCGTTGGAAAACAAGCGACGGTGTCGTGGACCAGTTGGCCGAGATCGTCGAAAAGTTGCGCCGGCAGCCCTACTCCCGCCGTCTGCTGGTTTCCGCCTGGAACGTAGCCGACCTGCCGGACGAGACACGCTCGCCTCAGGACAACGTGCGTACCGGCCAGATGGCCCTGGCCCCCTGTCACACAATGTTTCAGTTTTACGTGGCTGAAGGAAAGCTATCCTGCCAGCTGTATCAGCGCAGCGCGGACGTGTTTCTGGGCGTACCCTTCAACATCGCGTCCTACGCCCTGCTGACACTGATGCTGGCACAGGTCAGTGACCTTCAACCCGGGGATTTCGTGCACACACTCGGCGATGCCCACCTCTACCGTAACCACTTCGACCAGGTGCGCGAACTGCTCGGCCGCGAACCGCTTCCCCTGCCGACCATGCATCTCAATCCAGACGTAAAGGATCTGTTCTCCTTCCAGTTCGAGGACTTCCGGCTCGAAAACTACCAGTGCCACCCACCCATCCGGGCCCCGATCGCGATCTGAAGCCGGATCAGACCTCCAAGCGTGGGGGGCAGACCTTGAGTTTTGCCCCTGCGCGACCAACGGTGCAAAACACAAGGCCAGACCGCGTAGGTGGACCCGCAGGTATGGGGTTGCTGCCGCTGTCGGTCCTTTCTCCCACAACCTCGGCTCAACCCAGCATCGGAGGCAGCCAACTGGTCAGGGGTCTGCCATCGGTCAGCAGCCAGTCCGCCCAAAGAATCTGGTGCGCCAGGACAATCGCCCAGAAGACGACCTGGAAGGAAGCCTTGCGTGTCTTGTGCCGAAACATCTGCTGGGCAACCAGTGCTCCCGGCCAGCCACCGAACAGTTCCGCAAGATGCAGGCTTTTCTCGGGGATTCGGCGGCGCTCGTTCAATGCGCTCTTCTTGTCGGCACGGTAAAGTCCAAAGCTGAAAATGCTCGCGAGCACATAGGCTACCAACACCCAGGGGAATTCCTGTACCACCAGTAACTGCACCGAGCCAAAGACTGGCAGTGCGCACAGCGCTGCGAAAAGCGCGAATTTAAGCGGCAGGCTTCTCACCCGTACCGGTCGGGTGTCGCGGCTGTTGCTGCCGGGATTTCGGACGGGCGACTGCCGGAAGCGGCCGTTCGTGTCCGGGCGCGGCTTTTGCCGGATCGATGGCTGATCAAGACGCAGCCCGTCGACGCGCATATGCTCAGCCCGCGCCCGACCGTTTGCATCCCGGCCGGGTACGAACAACACTCTTTGACCCTGGCTCGGGCGGGCATCCCCCCGAATGGCCGAAATATGCACGAAATGTCTCTGTCCGCCATCGTCGGGCTCTATGAACCCGAAACCCTTGTCGTCAACCCAGATACGCAGTATCCCGCGTTGTTCTGCCAAAACAGAATCTCCGTCAAGTGGGCCATGCGGAAAGTTCGGTGACCATGGAACCATGGGGCCGACGGCTACTGTACTGCACGAGGGTAGCGGGCGATACTCTAGATCGATCAGTTGCGGAATCGACAGTCCGGCACAACGGGTTGCAAGTGATTGATTAATCGTTTGCGTGTGGTTGGTTTCTCCACCAGCTGCACTCATCCCAGTGCCCAGCGAAAACGCCGGGGCAACGCGCGCACCGGGAACAGGGTATGGCGCAGGCTGGCGAGGCTTTTGCCCCAGAAAAATGTGCGCAGGTGACGCGCAGCCCCAGGATGAACTACCCTCAGGGAGCAAACCCACCGGCGCTGCGCGACCCGGGGGTCGCTGGGAGGTACACATGCCCCATCTGGCCTGGTCGGACGACCTTGACACGAGGATTCCGGAACTCGATGCACAGCACCGGGTGATGGTGGATCACGTGAACCGTGTGCACGAAGCAGCGGCTGACGGCGAGCGGGAATCGCTGCTGGCCGCGATGGATGACCTGATCGAATGCGTCCGCAAGCACTTTGTCTTCGAGGAAAAGGTGCTTGGGATGATCGACTTCGCCGGGCTCGAAGAGCACCGAGCGGGCCATGAGGACATCCTTCGAGGGTTGCAGGAACGCCGCGAGCAACTGGAAACGATTGCCGCCACCGAAGCCGAATCACTCATCGACAATCTCGGACCCTGGCTTGTGGACCATATCCGGCACGATGATCTCGACTTCGGCCCCACGGTCCGGGAATGGCTGCGCGACGCAGCCCCGCCGGACGATCCGTTCAGGAAACTGGTCGGCGATACCTGAGTCGCTGGTTCGGGCCATCTCGAGGCGGGCTTCCGTCGCCTCCGGGACAGCAGGTCTTCAGAGCCAGCCAAGCACCACGCCGGGGAACACGCCGATCAGCAGCACCGCGGCCATCGAAAGCACCGCCGCGGCCGTCGCGACCGGACCGGCGGGCAACGTCCTGGAATGGCTCGCGGACGGGCTCATGAACATGTACTGGATCACGCGCAGATAGAGATAGATGCCGAGATAGCTCGCGACTAGGCCGAGCACCGCCACCGCGACCAGGCCGGATTCCATCACGGTGCGGAAAATCAGGAACTTCGCAACGAAACCCGGGAACGGGGGGATGCCGGCGAGCGACAGCATCGCGACCGCGATCAGAATCGCCGATCGGGGATCGCGGTGATACAGCCCCTTCAGGCTGTCCAGGCGATCACGCAGCCAGTCTTCGCCCGCCGGCAGGCAGGCCAGTGCCAGCGTCGTCGTCAGGCCGTAGACGATCACATAGAACGCCACCGCCTCGAAGCGGGCCTCGGGCAGACCGAGTAGCGCGAAGAACAGGTAGCCGGCGTGCGCGATCGACGAGTAGGCGATCAGCCGTCGAAAGCCCTGTTGCCGCATCGCCGCCAGATTCCCCCAGACCATCGACAGCAGCGGCAGAGCGATGAGCACCGCGAGCAGCTCCGGCCCGGCGCCCGCATCCCCGAACAACCGCACCAGCGCCAGAATCACCGCACCCTTCACGACCGTCGCCATGAACGCGGTCGCGGGAACGCTCGCACCCTCGTAGGCGTCGGGTGCCCAGGCATGGAAAGGCACGATCGCCGCCTTCAGCATGAACGCCGCGACCACGAGCACCACCGCGCCGCGCGACAGCATGTCCCCGCCCGCCAGCGCGGCCGCGAAATGCTCGTATCCCAGCCCACCCGTGGCGCCCAGCGTCAGCGAAATACCCATCAACAGCACCGCGGTCCCCACGCCGCCAAGCACCAGATACTTCAGCGCGGCCTCGGCGCTCTCGGGCCGCCGGTACGCCAGCACCACCAGCGCGTACAGCGGCAGCGACAGGATCTCCAGCCCGAAGAACAGCATCAGCAGACTGTCCGCGGACAGCATCAGGCCCGCGCCATACAGCGACGAAAGCAGCAGCATCGCGAAGCGGCTGTCGAAATGCTCGCTGCGCGCGAGCAAGAGCACCGGAATGCTCAGGCCGAATAGCAGCGCCTTGCCGGCGAAGGCCTCGGGCCCAACCGAAAAATGCCCCGGAAACGGCGCCGCCACATGCCCGACCGTATGCAGACCGATCGCGGCGGCCATCGCCGCGAGCACGGTGACCAGTGACAGCAGGAACGGGTCGCGCGGGCGGTCGGAAACAAGATCGGTCACCAGAATCGCGAGAATCCCCAGCAGCAGCAGGTGTTCGGGCAGGGCAGCGAGAAACAGTCCTTCAGGGGTCATTGCCCGCCCTCCCCGGCCCGCGCCGGCCACACGCGTTCCTGGTACTCGATCACCGCCTGCTCGGTCTTCTGCAGGAAGTCGTTCGGGAACAGCCCGATGTAGAAGACCGCGGCCACCAGCGCCGCGAGAATCGCCTTCTCGCGCAGGCCGAGATCACGCAGCGTCCCGCCCTCGGCCTCGGGAGCGCGCGCTTCGCCGAACAGCAGCCGACGCGCGAGGCGCAGCATGTACAGCGCACCCAGCACGATGCCCAGCACCGCCACCGATACCAGCACCAGCGGATACGTGGCCCCGGCCTCGAACTGCGGCCAGGCGGCATGGAACGCCCCCAGAAGCACCAGGAACTCGCCGGTGAAGCCGCTGGTGGTCGGCAAACCGATCGCCGCCAGCGTCAGGATCATGAAGAACACCGAATACACCGGCAGCAGCTTCGCGAGCCCGCCGTAGGCGGCGAGGTCGCGGCTATGGCAGCGTTCGTAGATCATGCCGACCATCAGGAACAGCCCGCCGGCGACGAGTCCGTGACTGACCATCTGGATGATCGCGCCCTGGACCCCGAGCAGGTTGTAGCTGACCAGGCCCAGCATCACGTAGCCCAGATGGCTGACCGACGAATACGCGATGATCTTCTTGATGTCGTCCTGCACCAGCGCGAGGCCGGCGCCGTAGATGATGCTGACCACGGCCAGCGTCATGATCAGCGGCGTCGCAATCTGCGCCGCGTCCGGGAACAAAGGGAAACCCAGTTTCAGGAAGCCGTAGGTGCCCATTTTCAGCAGCACTCCAGCCAGGATCACCGAGCCGGCGGTCGGCGCCTCGACATGGGCGTCGGGCAGCCAGGTGTGCAACGGCACCATCGGTACCTTGATCGCGAACGACAGCGCGAACGCAGCCAGCAACAGCAACTGCACCTCCACCGCGAAACCGAGATCGTACAGGTCAGTGAACGCGAACGACGGCGAGCCGTCCTGCGTGAGCACCGTGAACGCAAGGTAGATCACCGCCGCAAGCATCAGAATGCTGCCGAACGCGGTGTACAGGAAGAACTTCAGCGTTGCGTAGATGCGCCTCTCGCCGCCCCAGACCCCGATGATCAGGAACATCGGGATCAGCATCGCCTCCCAGAACAGGTAGAACAGAAACAGGTCCTGGGCGAGGAAGGTTCCGAGCATCGTGAACTGCAGGAACAGCACCATGCCGTGGAACAGCTTCACGTCCTTCGTGATCGACGTGAACGCGCCGGCAACCACCAGCGGCCCGAGGAACGCGCTCAGCAGCACCAGCAGCAGGTTCAGGCCGTCCAGCCCGATGTGGTAGTGCACGCCCCAGGCCGCGATCCAGGGGATCCGGGTCTCGAACTGCAACCCCGGAACGCCGGCCTCGAACTGGAAGTACAGCCACGCCGCGAGCAGCAACTGAGCGCTCAGCACCACCATCGAAAGCCCGCGCACGAGATCCGCGCGGCGCTCGGGCAGTGCGAGCAACACGATCCCGCCGAGCACCGGCAGGAACAGCAGCAGATTGAGTGCCATCGCCTCAGACATAGCGCCAGACCCAGATCAGCACCGCGGCAATCCCGAACAGCGTCATCCACGCATACCAGTGCAGGCTGCCGCTCTGGATGCGCCCGAACATCTCGGCGCCCCTGCGTGCCAGCGCGGCCAGACCATGCAGCGAACCATCGAGCAGCACCCGGTCGCCCAGCCGCAGAAACACCCGGTCGGACACCCAGCGCCAGGGCCGCTGCAACCCCCGGTCGTACAGTTCATCGACGAAATACCTGCCCAGAAGCACGCGATGCAGACGTTGCAGGTTCTGCCACAGCAAATCGGCCGGCTTGCCGCCTTCCCGGTACAGCCAGCTAGCGGCGAGCAAACCGAGCAACGCCAGCATCACCGCGAAAATGATCTGCGCCATGTGCAGACCCGCCCGCTCCGGTTGCAATTCCGGCAACGGCAGCAACGGCTCCAGGTAATGCGGCAGCGCGAACCAGCCGGCGACCACCGAAAACACGGCGAGCACCACGAGCACGCCGGTCATCGAAATCGGCGATTCGTGCACATGGCGCTCGGTCTCGGGCTCCATCCGCGAGGTGCCCAGGAACACCAGCCACAGCAGCCGGAACATGTACAGCGCGGTCAGCAGCGCGGTCAACGAACCGAGCGCCCACAGCCAGACCGCCCCGCCCTGTCCGCTGGCCAGCGCGAACCACAGGATTTCGTCCTTCGAGAAGAAACCCGCCAGCGGCGGCAACCCGGCGATCGCCGCGGTCGCGATCAGGAAGGTCGCGAAGGTCCAGGGAATGCGGCGGGCCAGACCGCCCATTCTGCGGATGTCCTGTTCGCCCTTCAGCGCGTGAATCACGCTGCCGGCGCCGAGGAACAGCGCGGCCTTGAAGAAGGCGTGAGTGAACAGGTGGAACACCGCGACCCCGTAGGCGCCGACCCCGAGCGCCAGAAACATGAACCCGAGTTGCGAGATCGTCGAGTACGCGAGCACCTTCTTGATGTCGGTCTGCACCAGCGCGATGGTCGCGGCCAGAAACGCGGTCAGCACCCCGATCACCGCAATCAGCGTCGATGCGGCCGGTGCTTCCAGATAGACACCCGACAGGCGCGCGATCAGGTACACGCCGGCGGTAACCATCGTCGCGGCGTGGATCAGCGCCGAGACCGGCGTCGGACCGGCCATTGCATCGGGAAGCCAGACATGCAGCGGAATCTGCGCGGACTTGCCAGTGGCGCCAATGAACAGCAGGATCCCGGCAGCCGTGGCAATGCCCACGGGAATCAGCCCGCCGGCAAACGCCTCGTTGATCAGATCCATCTCCAGCGTGCCGACCGCGGTGAAGATCAGGAACATGCCCAGAAGGAATCCGGCGTCGCCGACCCGGTTAGTGATAAATGCCTTGCGCCCGGCACGAGCCTTGGCCACGTCCTGGAACCAGAAGCCGATCAGCAGGTACGACGCCAGGCCCACCCCTTCCCAACCGACGAACAGCACCAGCAGCGAACGCCCCAGCACCAGCAGCAGCATGAAGAACAGGAACAGGTTCAGATACGCGAAATAGCGCGCGTAGCTCTCGTCGCCCTTCATGTACCCGATCGAGTAAAGATGGATCAGCGCGCCGACGCCGGTGACGATCAACGCCATCACCGCGCTCAGGCGATCGAGATAGAACGACACCTCGAACACGTATTCGCCGATCACCGCCCAGGTGAACACGGTCTCGATGATCGGCGCACCACCGCCCGCCTCCAGCGTGCGCCAGGCCCAGAGCGCGGTCAGGAACGCGAGCGTAGGCAACCCAATGCCGACCACATTGACAAACGCCGGCCCCAGACGCCGGCCCAGCAGACCATTGAGCAGGAAACCGGCAAGCGGCAGCAACACCAGTATGGTCAGCATCCCGTTCATCGCGTGCGGCCCTCGCCTCGGACACATACACCCGGCCTGCCTGGGTCATGGCAGCCCGCGGTGCATTGCATCGGCTCCGCTGCTACAGACATGGCATCACCCCTTCAGCCCGGAGTAGGCGGTGGGGTCCAGCGTGCGCCCGGAACGCACCAGCAGCAGGATGATCGGCACCGCGATCGCGATCTCGGCGGCCGCGACCGTGAACACCAGAAACATCAGGACCGCACCTGCCTCGGCGCCGAGCAAATGAGTGAAGACCGCAAGACTCAGCAGCACCCCGTTCAGCATCAGCTCCAGGAACATCAGCATCACCAGCAGGTTGCGGCGCACGATCACCCCGACCAGACCCAGGGCAAACAGCATTCCCGAAACCGCGAGCAGCAGGTTGACGTCAGTTGTCATAGCTTCGGGCCACCCACGAACGATGAAAAGCAAAGCCACGGAAGAACACGGATGAACACGGATAGGGTTTCAACCAAAAAAAATCCGTGTCTATCCGTGTCCATCCGATGCAAAGGACGCCTTTCGTTTTTCGGCAATTGTCCGCGCCTTCCGTGTTCTTCCGTGGCTGTATTTTCACGCTATCCATTGCCGCGTTCCTTGTCTTCGGCCGCGACATCGAGTCCCCGGCGGCGGATATCGATCACCGCGCTGGCCGCGATTTCCGCGACCAGCAACAACACCGCCGCCAGCGCGAAATAGACCCAGAACCCGTCCATGAACGCGATGGCGAAAGTGCCGACGCTGAAAGCATCCTCCGGTACCGGGACGGCGGCCACGACCGGCTCGCCGCGCAGCAGGCCATCGACGAGGACCGCGACCAGAAGCAGCACACCCGCGACCCCGGCAACCCCCAGCGGCGAGAAACGCTCGGTGAACGAACGGTCGCGCACGTCGAGCAACATGATCGCGTACACCATGAACACCATGACCGCACCGACGTAGATCAGCACCTGAAACACCGCGATCACATGCAGGCCGAGCTGGGCATAGATCGCGGCCAGCGAAAGCATGGTGCCGATCAGCGCCAGTGCGACCCGCATCGGGTGGCGCAGAAAGAACATCGCTATCGCCCCGGTCAGCGCGCCCAATGAAAACACCGACAGGAACACGGTCTCGATCATTCCGAAGCTCCTCGATCCATCGCGTGGATTGCCACGCCAGTTTGCCGCGGCCTTCGGCCTCGCAATGACAGGGGCTCGCAATGACGGACTGACCCCTGAATCCGCAATATGGATAGCGTGAAAGGATCCGCGTAGGGTGCCGTGAGGCGCAGCCGAACGGCACCGATACCGCGCCGGCCGGACTCCGGACCTCGAACGGTGCAATTCGCTGCGCTCATTGACCCCCTACGCTTGGACCTTTCATGGCTCGGGGTGGCGGGCATGGCCATAAAAGTTGGCGGCGCCTCCATGGATACGGCGCGGATGTTCATGCGCCCCCCTTCG
>SLHN01000181.1 GCA_007136145.1 Thioalkalivibrio sp. | reverse complement strand
GTGGGCAATCCTGACGCGCTCCCCGCGGTGTTCCTGCACGGAGGGCCGGGCTCCGGGTGCGAACCATGGCACCGCCGGTTCTTCGACCCAAACCGTTATCGGGTGATTCTATTCGACCAGCGAGGATCCGGCCGTTCCACGCCGCATGCGGGGCTCGAGGCCAACACCACCGCGCATCTCATCGGCGACATCGAGCGTCTGCGCAGCCATCTGGGCGTGGAACGCTGGGTGGTTTTCGGCGGTTCATGGGGTTCGACACTCGGCCTCGCCTACGCCGAAGCGCATCCCGATCGGACCCTCGCATTGGTGTTGCGAGGCATCTTTCTGTGCCGGCCGCGGGACATCCAGTGGTTTTATCGGTCCGGTGCCGACCGCCTGTTCCCAGAGGCCTGGGCCGACTACCGAGCCGCGATCCCGGAGGCCGAACGCGACGACATGGTCGGTGCGTTTTACCGGCGGCTGACCGACCCCGATGCCACGGTGCGCGAGGCGGCCGCGCGCGCCTGGTCGGTATGGGAAGGAAGTACATCCTGCCTGCATCCGAACCCGGACGTACTGGCGCACTTCGCCGATCCGTCGGTGGCGGTAAGCCTGGCCCGGATCGAATGCCACTATTTCCTGCATGACAGCTTCATGGAACCCGACCAGTTGCTGCGTGAAGCGCACCGGATCGCGGACATTCCGGGCTATATCGTGCACGGTCGCTATGACGTCGTGTGCCCGGTCGAACAGGCTCTGGCCCTGCACGCGGCCTGGCCGAAGGCCGAACTGCGGATCGTCGCCGATGCCGGACATTCGGCCGCCGAGCCGGGAATCACCCGGCGCCTGGTTGCCGCAACCAACGCGCTCGCGGAACACCTGGGGCGCTGACTGTCATGGCCAGCCTCGCCACCCCGAAACATGAAAGCTGGAGGCGTAGGGTGCCAATGAGCGCAGCGAATTGCGCCGTTCGAGGCCCGGAGGCCTGGGAACCACGGCCGGCGTGGTATCGGTGCGGTTCGGCTGCGCCTCACGGCACCCTACAGGGGACTTTCACGCTAACTGTCATGGCACCGGCGGCCACCCCGAAACATGATGGCTGGAGGCGTAGGGTGCCAATGAGCGCAGCGAATTGCGCCGTTCGAGGCCCGGAGGCCTGGGAACCACGGCCGGCGTGGTATCGGTGCGGTTCGGCTTCGCCTCACGGCACCCTACGCGGGTTCTTTCACGTTAAATGATTGCTCTGATACAGCGGGTCGCCGAAGCCAGTGTCGCGGTCGACAACCACACGATCGGTGCAATCGGCCCCGGTCTGCTGGCGTTGATCGCGGTCCAGGCCACGGATACCGCCGCCACGGTGGACCGCATGCTGGAGCGTCTGCTCGGCTACCGCGTGTTTCCCGATACCGAGGGACGCATGAACCTGAGCCTGCGCGACGTCGGTGGCGATCTGCTGCTGGTTCCGCAGTTCACACTGGCCGCCGACACCCGCAAGGGAATGCGCCCAAGCTTCAGTGGGGCGGCCAGTCCCGAACATGGCAGGCATCTGTTCGACCAGTTGCTGGCAAAGGCTCGGGCTTCGCACGCGACTGTCGCCAGCGGTCGGTTCGGTGCCGACATGCGGGTGGCCCTGGTCAACGATGGCCCCGTGACATTCTGGTTACAGGCCGACCTTTGAGGCGTTGAACAGCGGGCGCCACATTCGATGAAAAAAATCCTTTCCGGCGAACGCGAATCCACCCCTACCGTTGTTTTTTTGATACCGAGCCCCGGGTCCATGCACATAACGGCGCGCATCGCCACGCGACCTGCGAAAAACCCGAGACTTTGTGACCATTCTGATGCTATAACGAATCCGGGCCGCGCCCGTATGGCCGAGCGTCTACGACCAGACGGGTCCGGGTGGTTCCCGGGCACCGCAGGCATTTCCTCGATGCCCCATCCGCCCTTTCCCCGCGCGGTCTGCCGGCGTACTTGGCCGACGGGGATACAGGAGCGCGGATGCGATTCCACGCTCGGGACTCTCGAACAGTCCGGAAAACCATACGGACCAGGCGATGACCAGGTCCGAACGAGGAGACAATCATGAATAATCGAGTCTTTCGCTGGCTGGTGATGGCCATCGTTGCTTTCGCGGTGGCTGGCACCACTGCATCCGCACAGGACCGCTCCGGCTGGCCGCGCACCCTGACCATAGGCACGGCAAGCGTCGGCGGTGTGTACTTTGTCTATGGAAATGGCCTTGCCAGCTTCATCGGCGAGTCGCTCGGCATCCGTGCCAGCGGCGAGATCACCGGTGGCCCGACGCAAAACGCCACGCTGGTGCAGATGAAGGAACACCAGATCGGGCTGGTGACCATGGGTCCAATGTACGAAGCCTGGACCGGCCAGAGTGAGCTCGCGCCCGGGCTGCCACATACCGACGTGCGCGCGCTGTTCCCGATGTACGAAACCCCACTCCATGGCATCGCGTTACGGCGCTCCAACATCCAGTCGATCGCCGACCTGCAGGGCAAGCGCGTGAGCGTGGGTCCGGCGGGCGGCACTGCTGGCACCTACTGGCCGCGGTTCTTCGAAACGCTGGGCGTCACCACGCGCACGTCGTACAGCGGGGCGTCTGACGCCGCCAGCCAGTTGAAGGATGGCCTGATCGACGCATTCACGTTCGCGGCCGGTGTGCCAATCGGCGCGTTCTCGCAACTCGCGGCCGAAACCGACGTGCGGACCTTCGGATTCTCGCCGGAAGAGCACGCGAAGATTCTCGAGAATTTCCCCGAGGTCGCGCCGTACACCATCCCGGCCGGCACCTACTCGGGCCAGACACAGGATGATGCCACCGTGGCAATGTGGAATTTCGCGGTCGTCCATCGCGACATGCCCGAAAGCCTGGCCTACGAGATTACCAAGCTCGTACTCGAGAACAACGATCGGATGCTCCAGATCCATGCCGCCGCCAGGGCCACGTTGCCCGAAAACTGGGTCAACAACGGCTTCCTGCCCTTCCACCCCGGTGCGGTACGCTACTTCGAGGAACAGGGAATAACCATTCCCGACGAACTCCGAGGCTGACGCAACCGTACGTCTGACGAACCGGGCCAGAGACTGCAGCGACGGCGGCTCTGGCCCGTTTTTCTTGCGCTGATGAAATCCTTCGGAAGGGGGTTCGATGGCCACCAACGCACCCCGGGATCCCGCATCCGGCGATCCCGCACCTCGTGACACTGCCCCGGAGCCAGCCGCTCCAATTGTGGCGCACGCTTCCAGCGCCGTTGATGCCGAGGTTGTAACCGCCAACCAGCGAGTCTTCGTCGGAGTCCTCGGAATCCTGTTCGCGGCCGCCTGCGTCCTTTACACCGCCTTCCACATCGGGGTGATGAACCTCTACCCGCTGGAGACCTGGGTCTATCGACTGATCCACGTATCCGGCGGCCTGGCCCTCGGCTTCATCTTTTTTTCCGCGCGCGCGTTCCCACCGGAGGGCAGTGGCCGACGGGGCGCAACTGTACTGGAATGGGTGCTGCTGCTGCCAGCGGCGGTCGCGATTTTCACCGCGCTGCTGCAGATCACCTGGGTGATGCTGAACGACTTCACCGCCCTGGAGATCAGCTCGGCGTTACTGAACGACAGCCG
>SLHN01000038.1 GCA_007136145.1 Thioalkalivibrio sp. | reverse complement strand
TTTCAAACAAGAAATTGCCGGCCTGCTGCCATTCACGGCCGGCATTGAAAAACCCGAAGGAGACATGCAAGGTGAACCCATTACTCAAGATCCTGCGTTCGGCGACGATTGCCATTCCCCTGCTGCTTCTGGCAATGGCGACCCTGGCCGACGCCCCCCATGAGAAACCCTTCGCGGAACACAAGCTCGTGCTCCAGATCAGCGATGGTGATCCAGCCCGGCAAAACCTGGTGCTGAATGTCGCCAACAACGCGATCAGACACTACGGCGCTGACAAGATTGATGTCGAGATCGTTGCCTTTGGCCCTGGCCTGAGCCTGCTATTTGCCGACAACCCGCAGGGTGGTCGGATCGACGGTCTGGTGACCGAATCGGGTGTCCGTTTCGCCGCCTGCGAAAACACCATCGCTGCGGTAACCCGCATGCGCGGCGTGGCACCAGAGCTGCATCCCCGAGCCACTCACGTCGATGCCGGCGTAGTCCGAATCATGGATCTGACCGCCGCGGGCTGCACACTCATCAAACCGTAACTGGAGATCAGGGTCTCCCCCACCGGGGAGCGACCCCCTTCGCGTCGTTCGGGTATGACCCGCAACTCATCGCGGCGAGCCCCTCCATGAAAGGAGCATCCGGCGCACGGAACCCCATTTCAGATTGCTCCCACGACCCGCGGCCTGTCCGGATGACTTTCCTGGTTGGGCGGCAGTGTGCTGGATATACCGCGCTGAAAGTCGCATTTGCCGCGCTCACCCAGGATTCATGAGATCGAGCATGCACCGGGATCCAGTATCCGGCTCCTTGTCGACGCGAGATCCGCTCGGACGGTATTGATCCGAGCGGCACTGGCATGAAAACTGCGGTTGCGCCTCGACTTTGATGCAGGAAAAACATCAACCCCCTGGCCTGAAGGAGGCAATCATGCGCGCCGGAATACCACCCAGTCCGCGGTACCTGTTCCAAATCACTCTGGTCCTGTATCTACTGGGCGCCAGTACCGTTAACGGCCACCACGTACCGGGCCATCACGGTTCCGAGGTCGCCGAGTGTGACTGTCCCGCGGGGCTGGAACTCGTATCGGAGCCGTGGGTTCGGTTGATGCCACCGGGCATGACCACCACCGCCGCCTATCTTTCAGTGCGCAACAGCACCGACGAGGATCTGCGTATCGTCGCCGCGGAAACACCGGTCGCCCGGCGCACTGAACTGCATAGCCACTTTCAGGATGCTTCCGGTATCATGCGAATGCGGGAGGTCGCCGAGATCACCGTACCCTCACTCGGCACCGTGGACCTTGAACCCGGCGGCCTGCACTTGATGCTGATCGATCTGTTCGAGCCACTCGAATCAGGACAGCTGGTGCCGATCACGCTTTACGTCGAGGAACACGGCGATCTCAAATTGCAGGCACAGGTCCAGCGTGCCATCCCGGCAGACCAGGGTCACCATGGCCATCGTCAGGGGCATGAACATTAAGGCCGGGAACCCACACAGTATCCGCATCAAGGAGTCAACCATGATCACATTGACC
Source organism: Thioalkalivibrio sp. (assembly GCA_007136145.1). GTDB lineage: Bacteria > Pseudomonadota > Gammaproteobacteria > Ectothiorhodospirales > Ectothiorhodospiraceae > Thioalkalivibrio. Next base: position 12,044 of record SLHN01000038.1, on the reverse strand, counting down.
AACCGACTGTTGCTTATCCTCGGAATGGCGCTCGTGCCACTCGCCGCTCTCGCCGACCAGCCGAATGACGCGGCGGCGCTCGAAGGCGTCGAGCAGGGAAAGGTGGTCTTCGACATCAACAACAGCAACGCAAGCTCACTGAATCTTTATCTCGCGGTGATCCGCGAAACCCACGACGATCTGGTCCGGCAGGGTATCGAACCCGACATTCTGCTCGCCTTCCGCGGGCCGGCGGTGACCCTGGTGTCAACGGATCGGGAACGGCTCGACCTCAGCGATTTCGACGCCCTCGACCAGATCGCCGACCATATCGCGGACTTGGAAATGCTTGGCGTACGCATGGAGGGTTGCGGTGTTGCCACCCGTTTGTTCCAGGTCGACAACAACACCCTGCTGGACGGCATCAAGCCAGTCGGGAACACCTTTGTCTCGCTGATTGGCTACCAAGCCCGAGGCTATGCAGTCATTCCAATCTACTAGAAGCCAAATCCATGGGCGATGGCTTTTTTCATAAGTGAAGGGCCACACCCCCGCTCGTGAGAATCGGGTTGCGCCGATGTCCCGAGTTCGGGCGAGTTCAGAGATACTTGATACCTCCCGGCGGCTTGCACCACTGCCAGCCGTCACGCCCCATATCCTGCCGTTGCGAGGCGCCTGTTTACACCATGGCGATCCAGGTTCATGAACTGACCAAGCGGTTCGACGACGCACTTGCGGTCGATGCCATGGATTTCTCGGTCGAGCAAGGCTCAGCGACGGCTTTGCTGGGTCCGAACGGCGCCGGCAAGACCACTACCCTGGCGATGCTGTTGGGTCTGATGAGCCCCACCTCGGGATCAATTCAGGTTCTCGGTACCGACATGCTGCGCCACCGCTATCGGGTGCTGGGCCGCATGAACTATGCCTCGCCCTATATCGACCTGCCGCAACGCCTTACTGTGCGCGAAAACCTTAACGTGTATGGCCACCTGTATGGCGTGCGGGCACTTCCAAAGCGCATCCGACAGCTGGCGCGGGAGCTGGATCTGGAACCGCTTATGAAGCGCGCCTATCGTGAGCTTTCCGCCGGACAGCGTACTCGTGTCGCGCTTGCCAAGGCGCTGATCAACGAACCCGAGCTGCTGTTGCTGGACGAGCCGACCGCATCGCTGGACCCCGACACCGGCGACCGGATTCGAACCTGGCTCGAGGCCTACCGGAGCCGAAGCGGCGCCACCATTCTGCTCGCGTCCCACAACATGCCCGAGGTCGAGCGTCTGTGCGACCGGGTGCTTATGATGCGCTCCGGGCGGATCGTCGATGACGGCACCCCTCAGGGTCTCGCCAGCCGCTACGGCCGCCAAAACCTTGAGGAGGTATTCCTCGACGTGGCCCGGCGTGAGCCGGCTGCCAGAGGCTGACCGCATGGGTTCGCTTAACCGCATCTACGGCATGCTCCTGCGACATATCTACCTGTTGCGCGGCTCCTGGCCAAGAATCCTGGAGTTGGCGTACTGGCCAGTGATGCAAATGATCCTGTGGGGTTTCATTACTCAATTCTTCGTGGGCCACAGTGAGTGGGTCGCACAGGCCGCGGGCCTGCTGCTGGCGGCGGTCCTGCTATGGGACGTTTTGTTCCGCTCTCAGCTTGGCGTGACGCTGCCATTCTACGAAGAACTGTTCTCGCGCAATCTGGGGCACCTGTTCGTAAGCCCCCTGCGTCCCTGGGAACTGATCGTCTCACTGCTCGGCATCAGCACCCTGCGCACGCTGATCGGCGTAGTGCCGGCGGCTCTGCTCGCCATCCCGCTCTATCACTATTCCATCTTCGACATGGGCCTGCCGCTACTGGTCTTCTTTACCCAGTTGCTGGTGACAGGCTGGGCGCTGGGCCTGATGGTGAGCGGACTGGTGCTGCGCTTCGGGCTGGGTGCCCAGAGCCTCGCCTGGGTCGCGGTTTTCGCGCTGGCGCCAATCTCCGGCATCTATTACCCGATTTCGGTATTACCGGGTTGGTTGCAGCCAATCGCGCTCGGGCTGCCATCGGCGCATGTATTCGAGGGTATGCGGTCAGTGCTGTTGGGGCAGGGATTCGACACGGGTCACTTCCTGTTCGCCCTGGTGCTGAACATCCTTTATCTGTGCCTGGGCGCTGCGCTGTTCATTCGCGTGTTCCACGTCGCGCGCAAACGAGGTCTTCTGCTGCATAGTGGCGAATGACCTGCCAACTCGCGCAGTCTGAATCGCCCGGTGTTGGGCTACCAGCGTTTTCCCTGACCATCGGTCAGGACCGGCGCAGGGCCTGCGGAAGGGAAAAGGTCACGGATTCCTCGCGGCCGGTCACCTCGGTGACCTTGTCGATGCCGCAGTCGCGCAGATACGCGATCAGTTCCCGGACGAGAATTTCGGGTGCCGACGCCCCGGCGGTCACGCCGATGTGGTGTTTCCCTTCCAGCCAGTTTGGGTCGACCTGCGCCGGCCCATCAATGAGATGGGCCTCGATCCCAGCTCGGGTGCCGATCTCGCGCAGGCGGTTGGAATTCGAACTGTTGGCCGAACCCACCACCAGCAGCAGGTCGCATTGGCTGACCAACACCTTCACCGCATCCTGACGGTTCTGCGTGGCGTAGCAAATGTCCATCTTGCGCGGCCCCTCGATGGCTGGAAAGCGGCTGCGCAGGGCGTCGATCACCTCGGCGGTATCGTCCATGGACAAGGTCGTCTGGCTGACATAGGCAAGACGAGACGGGTCGGAGACTTGAAGTTCGGCAACATCGGCCGCCGACTCGATCAAGACCATCCGCCCGCCGTGCGTGGGATCGAACTGCCCGAGAGTGCCTTCAACCTCCGGGTGCCCGGCATGCCCGATCAACACTACCTCGCGACCCTCGCGAGCATAGCGGCTGACTTCAAGGTGGACCTTGGTCACCAGCGGGCACGTCGCATCGAACACGTTCAGACCGCGACGGGCCGCCTCTTCCTGGACATGCCTCGGCACCCCATGCGCTGAGAAGATCACCACCTGGTTATCGGGCACCTCATCGAGATCCTCCACAAACACAACGCCGGCCGAACGCAACCGGTCGACGACATGCCTGTTATGAACCACCTCGTGCCGTACATAGAGAGGAGCGCCATGAATTTCCAGTGCGCGCTCCACGATTTCGATCGCGCGCTCGACACCTGCGCAGAATCCCCTTGGGTTGGCAAGAAGGACATCCATGGCGTCAGCCTTCATCGGCAGCGGAACGGGGATCGGAAGGAGCACCGACCTCGAGGATCTCCACCATGAAGGTGAAGGACTGACCCGCCAGCGGGTGATTGAAATCCACGGTCACACTACCCTCCTCCAGGCCCAGGATCCGCCCGGGAACGACATCCCCCGCTGGCGTGTTGAATTCGTAGATCAGGCCGGCCTCCAGTGGCATGTCTTCGGGAAATGCCGAACGCACCACCGCCTGCACCGCAGCCTTGCTCGGAAAAGGGAACACGGTCCCCGGGGCAATCGCAATTTCCCGCTTTGCTCCCGAGTCCAAACCGACCAGATGACGTTCCAGTCCGGGCTCAAGGGTACCGTCCCCGAGCATGAACTCGAGCGGCTCGTCACCCGAGCTATCCGCCACGTAGCCACTGTCGAGCAGCAGGCTGTAGTGCATGACAACCCTTGTTCCGGGCGCAATGGCACTCATGATCTGGTCTCCCGATCCTGCGGGCAGTGCTCGGTAAAGGTGGCAATGATCAGGCACACGGCACCGACCGTAATCGCGGCATCGGCCACATTGAAGGCTGGCCAGTGCAGACCCGCGTAGTGAAAATCGAGGAAATCCACGACCTGCCCCAGCCGCACCCGATCCGCCAGGTTACCGACGGCCCCGCCCAGCACCAGCCCCAGAGAAGTGACCGAGAGCCATAACTGCCGCGGCAATCGAGCGAGCCAGAAAACGATCAGGAGACTAACGCCCAGCGCGATTCCCGAGAGCAACCAACGCTGCCAGCCACCTGCCGTACTCAGGAAACTGAACGCCGCGCCGGGATTGTAGACCAGGCTCAGGTTGAAGAAGCTCGTGATCTCGACCGGCGCATACAACGTAAGAGCCCGCTCGGCCCATAGCTTGGTGACCTGGTCAACCAGCACCACGATGAACGCGATCGCAAGGCCCGGACGCAACCCGTTTACCCCCCACATCAGGCGTACAACCGGGTTTCGCCGGTCCCGGAAACGTTATCCACGCAGCGCCCGCACAACTCCGGATGATCTTCATGGGCACCGACGTCAGGTCGGCGGTGCCAGCAGCGAACGCACTTGGCATGCTCGCTCTTGCGCACCAGGATCGAGACGGTGGAATCGTCGTCGAGACGCACCGGCTCCAGCGAAGCAGGGCAGTCACCCGCCGCCAGCACGCGGGCCTCGGAGGTAATCAGCACGAAACGCAGTTCGTCGCCCAGACGTCGCAGCAAGTCGGCGGTCGGTCCGTCGGCGAAAAGGTCGATCTCGGCATTCAGCGAGCCGCCGAGACCCTGCTCGTTGCGGGCAACTTCGACCGCGCGCGCGACGTGCATGCGAACCTCGAGGATGCGGTCCCAGTCCGCGGCCGAGAACACCGCGTCCGCGGCCAGGGGCTGCAAGCCACCGTACCACTCGCTGAACAGCACGCTCTCGGCGCGATCACCGGGCAGTAATGCCCAGATTTCCTCGGCGGTGAAGGTCAGGATTGGCGCAATCCATCGGGTCAGTGCTTCGGCCACGTGGTACATCGCGGTCTGGGCCGAACGGCGGGCCTGGCTTTCCGCGGGCGTGGTGTACTGCCGGTCCTTGATCACATCGAGATAGAAGCTGCCCAACTCCACCGAGCAGAAATTGTGCACACGCTGGTAGATCTGGTGGAACTGGTAACCGTCATAGGCGCCGATCACCTGTTTCTGCACACCCAGTGCCCGATCGATGATCCAACGGTCCAGCGGCAGCAGCGAATCCATCGCCAGAGCGTCACGCGCAGGCTCGAAACCATTCAGGTTGGCGAGCAGAAAGCGGGTGGTGTTACGGATCCTCCGGTAGGCGTCCGCCGTGCGTTCAAGGATACCGTCGGAGATCGCCATTTCGCCGGAGAAATCGGTGGCGGCAACCCAAAGGCGAAGGATATCCGCTCCCAGCGTCGAAACCACCTCCTGAGGCGCGACGACATTGCCACGCGACTTCGACATCTTCTCGCCCTTCTCGTCGACCGCGAAGCCATGCGTGAGAACGGCTCGATACGGCGCCGCGCCGTTCATCGCGACACCGGTCAACAGGCTCGACTGAAACCACCCACGATGCTGATCGGAACCCTCAAGGTAAAGGTCGGCCGGCGAACCCAGCTCCGCACGGCGGCCACTGACAGTGAAATGCGTCACCCCGGAATCGAACCAGACGTCCAACGTATCCTTCAGCTTCAGGTAGTCACTGGCAGCCGCTCCGAGGAGATCCTCGGCTGCCATCGAGAACCACGCCTCGACCCCCGACTGTTCCACCCGCTGTGCGACCTGCTCCAGCAATTCGGGCGTGTTCGGATGCAGACGACCGGTTTCCCGATGCACGAACAATGGAATTGGCACGCCCCAGTTGCGCTGGCGCGAAATACACCAGTCGGGGCGTTTTTCCACCATGCCGCGGATGCGCGCCTCACCCCAGTCCGGAAGCCAACGAGTGGCCCCGATAGCACGCAGGGCGTCATGGCGCAGTTCGGCCCGATCCATGCTGATGAACCATTGCGGGGTGGCCCGGAAGATGGTCGGCGTCTTGTGTCTCCAGCAGTGCGGATAGCTGTGATGAAACTTCTCGACCACGACCAGACTACCCCGGTCACGCAATACGTCGACCACATGCGCGTTCGCCTGATGCACGTTCTCGCCTGCGAAAAACGGCGTGTCCGGCAGAAAACAGCCATCGGGCCCCACCGGATTCTCCACCGGAAGGTTGTAGCGCTGACCGACCGCGTAGTCGTCCTGGCCATGCCCGGGCGCGGTATGGACGCAGCCGGTCCCCGCCTCGGTAGTCACGTGATCGCCCAGAATCACGGGCACCTCCCGCTCGAGGAATGGGTGCCGCAATGACAGTCCTTCAAGACTCGCGCCATCCGCACGCCCGACGATCCTGCACTCGCCGAGCTGGTAGCGGTCCTGGCAGTCCGGCAACAGTTCCTCGGCCAACAGCAGGCGCTCGCGCTCGAATTGCGCCAGCACGTAGACCAGACCGGGATTCAACGCGACCGCCTGGTTCGCCGGCAGTGTCCAGGCAGTCGTGGTCCAGATCACCACACTGACCGGACCATTGGAATCACCCTCCAGATCCATGCGTCGCAGCAAATCGATTTCGTCGGACACTCGGAAGCGAACGTCGATGGCCAGCGAGATCTTGTCCTCGTACTCGACCTCGGCTTCGGCCAGGGCCGACCCGCAATCGACGCACCAGTGCACGGGCTTTTCGCCGATCTGCACATGTTCCCGCGCCATGATCCGCCCAAGCGCGCGGATGGTATCAGCCTCGATACGGTAATCCATGGTCAGGTAGGGATGATCCCAGTCGGCGAGCACACCCAAACGCTGGAAGTCGGCACTCTGGCCGGCAACCTGCTCGGCCGCGTAGGCGCGGCAGGCGGTGCGGAAAGTGGCCGGGTCGACATCCTTGCCGGCCTTGCCGAGATTCTGTTCGACCTTCAGCTCGATCGGCAGTCCGTGGCAGTCCCAACCGGGAACGAACGGGGCATCGAAACCGGATAACGTCCGGCTCTTGACGATGAAGTCCTTGAGAATCTTGTTGACCGCATGGCCAACGTGGATCGAGCCGTTGGCATACGGCGGACCATCGGCCAGCACGAAACGCGGCCGCCCGGCGCAATGCTCGCGCAGCCGGTCATAGCGCCGGGCCGCGGTCCATTCGGCAAGCCACTGCGGTTCGCGCTGGGCGAGACCCGCTCGCATCGGGAACGCCGTCTCGGGAAGGTTGAGTGTGTCCTTGTAGGGATTCGGCGGAGCCGGTTTTCGTGCCATGGGTTGGTTCCGGTGGGCCGGTCAGGCCGGCTGCTGCAAGGATGGGTTGGCGAGCGCGGCGCGTGCCGCATCCGCGTCAAGGGCGATCTGCGCCTTCAGTGCATCCAGCGACTCGAATCGCTGTTCACCGCGAATAAGCGCCAGTGGTTCGAACCGGACCAGTTCGCCGTACAGGTCCGGACTGGCGTCCAGCACATGGGCTTCCAGCCGCTGCTCGGTCCCCGCCACCGTCGGCCGCCAGCCGATGTTGGCGACCGCGGGATGGATGGCTCCAGCCCGCGTGAACAGCCAACCGGCGAAGACCCCGCGCAACGCCATCGGCTGCACACCGAGACGCAGGTTGGCGGTGGGGAAGCCGATCAGGCGTCCGCGCTTGTCACCGTGCGATACGCGACCGCAGATCCCGTAGCGGCGACCCAGCAACCAGGACACGCGATCGAAATCTCCCGCTTGCGCCGCCGCCCGCACCCGCGTGCTGCTGATGCGGCCTTCGGAATCCGCCAGAGTTGGTGTCGCCTCGACGGTGAAGCCGAGATTGCGCCCCATCTGCTCCAGCAGGCCATAGTCACCGCCCCGCCCCTTGCCGAAGCGGAAGTCATCGCCGACCAGCACATGCCGCGCGCCCAGGGTCCGCCGCAGTACGCGCTCCACGAAGGCCTCCGCCGGTTCATTCGCGAGCGTTGCCCCGAAACGCATCAGCCAGACCGCATCCACACCGGTACCGCGCAGGAACTCAACGCGATCGCGCAGGCGTTGCAAGCGCCCCGGCGCGCGCTCGGGCGCGAAGAATTCCAGCGGCAACGGTTCGAAGGTAATCAATACGGTGGGCGCGCGCAGGCTCTGCCCCGCTGCAAGCAGACGCGACACGACTTCCTGGTGGCCCCGGTGGAAGCCGTCGAAATTCCCGATTGTGACCACCGCCCCCGAATACACAGGTCGGCGAGGGCCCAAGCCGCGCAACAGCCGCATTGCCACTCATCCGCGCAAAAGCGGAAGTATAACGCGCGCTCGCGTGGACCACACCCGGACCCGGGCGCGACGAAGGATATTCAGGCTCCTTTCAGCAAGAACTGGCGCGGACGGAGTCCAGCAAGCCAGAGGATAGCGAGGTACGCGCCGCTCCCGGCGGCAATCAATGCGAACAATGCCATTCCGCGCTGAGTAGCGGCCCATCCGGACCACTCGCCCCACCCGGGCGCAAGCACGATCAGCAGTGCCACCATCACCGCCAGCGCGGACCACAGCCCCACCTGGAAACGCGGCAACCGGGGACCCGGCCGGTAGATCCCCTCGCGAACCAGACCGCGATACAGCAACCCCGCGTTCAGGTAGGCCGAGGCCGAGGTTGCGAGCGCGAGCCCAGCATGGGCGCCCGGCAGACCGGACAGATACCAGGGCAACACGAACAGGGCATTCAACACCATGTTCGCCAGCATCGCTATCACCGCGATTTTCACCGGCGTTTTCGTATCCTGGCGCGCGAAGAAGCCCGGCGCGAGGATCTTGATCAGAATGAATCCGGGGAGGCCAAGAGCGTAAGCGGCAAGGGCCATGGCCGCCATTCGCGTGTCGTGCTCGGTAAACGCGCTGTACTGGATCAACGTGGCCAGGATGGGTACCGCCAGCACGATCAGACCCGCGGCCGCGGGCAAAGCGACCAGCAGCGACAGGCGCAAGGCCCAGTCCAGGGTGCGCCCAAAGGCTGCCTGGTCGGCGCGTGAGTGCTCACCCGAAAGACGCGGCAGAATCACCGTGGCGATGGCGATCCCGAACAGGGCCAACGGCAGCTCGACAAAGCGATCCCCGAAGTACAGCCAGGAGATCGAGCCCGCGACCAGAAACGACGCGATCACGGTATCGACCAGCAGGTTGATCTGCACTACCGAGGTCCCGAGGATGGCCGGCAACATAAGCCGCGCGATCTTCCGGACTCCCGCATGTGCCTGCCGGAAACGCGGCCTGGGCAATAGCCCGGCACGCATCAGAAACGGGATCTGAAACGCCAGTTGCAAAACACCGGCCAGGAAAACACCCCATGCCAGCGCCACGATGGGCTCCGGAAACAACGGGGCGCCCCACAGCGCCGCACCAATCAGCGCCAGATTGAGAAAAACGGGGGTGAACGCAGGTATCGCGAAACGGCCAATACTGTTCAGGATGCCCGCGGCCATCGCGGTCAGGGAAATGAACAGAAGATACGGGAAGGTGATGCGCAACATCTGCGCCGCCAGATCCTGCCGACCGTCGGCCTGCGCAAGTCCCGGGGCGAAGATCCAGATGAGCCACGGCGCGGCAAGCACCCCGATCAGCGTTACCAGCGTCAACGCGACGAGCAGCGCTCCCGCGGTGTGGTCCAGAAGGTCGCGCAGCGCAACGCGGCCGTGCTTCTCGCGGTATTCCGCGAACACCGGCACAAAGGCCTGCGAGAAGGCCCCCTCGGCGAACAGGCGCCGGAAAAAATTGGGTATTCGGAAGGCGACGAAGAAAGCGTCGGTCGTGGCCCCGGCGCCGAAAGTCACCGCTAGCACCATATCGCGCAGGTAACCCAGAACCCGGGAGATCAGGGTCATCCCGCTGACGATGGCGGTGGAACGGAATATGCGACTCAAGGCCGGCCCCAGTGCCCGAAAAGGCGCAAGTGTAGGGTAGCCGGAGCAATCACGAAATAAGGCAGGGGGCCCTCATGGTGGCGCCGAACCAGCGGCCGGCATCCGAATGGCTGCCGTCAGCGGCGACGGCAGCCATTTCCTGGCATCACCAGGAACAGGAAATCTGGAAATTTCCGCCATCAAATCGCTTTATTCGATCTTGATATAGGCGAAACCTTCCTCGTTCTGCAATTCCGCGATGCGCACTACGCCGGAAGGGATGAAGTCGACTGCATCATAGAACTCTCCGGCCCCGAGACCAACCGCATCCTGGGTGATCTGGCAGAGCTCCAGCCGGACGTTATGGAGGCTGTGCAGGCTCAACAAGCGCCCCCGGATCGAACTCCGTTCCTCACGCAGATGTTCGTCCTCGGCAAACGGCGTCCCAGCCAACGCATCGTCAGTCACGAAACGGATACCGTGCGCCACGAAAACGATACGTATGTCGTAATCTATGAAATTGTTGTCGTAATGCATCACCATGTTGTTGATGCTGGTGAGCATCGACGAAAAGCGCCGAGGGTCGGCATAGTCGGCGTGGTAGACGACGCGCGCCTCCGCTGCGCCAGCCGTATTCGGCGCCGCAACGGCGAAGCCGGCTACCAACAACAGCACGGCCAGGCCAATCGCGCCCACAGAACGAACCGGACGACTCCGGCGTACGAAAGTAATCATGATCTTCTCCTGTTGTTCAAGTTCGTCGGGCGAATCGGCGCAAAATGAGTGCGCGGCCGGAATACACTGATCCGAGCCCTGTCAGTTGATTTCTCTCAAGGGACGCAACACCTGTCGATTTCAATCCCCATCCCTGGCGATCCAGACCCCATCGCGAGCGTCCCCGGGTGCTGTCAGCCGCTCCCGCGGCCCGGCTTGACTGATCAGCCCGATCCATGTATTTTTCCCACCCTTTCCGACGCTCCACACGGTATTCAAGAGGAACTCGCCTTGGCGAACATCGCATCTGCACGTAAGCGCGCCCGACAGGCCGTTAAGAACCGCGCCCACAACATGGCGCTGCGCTCCCGTTTCCGCACTTCGGTGAAGGGCGTACTCAAGGCCATCCGTGCCGGCGACCAGGAAGGCGCCAGTGTCGCATACCGCAGCGCCGTTCCAGTGATCGACTCGACCGTGAGCAAGGGCCTGATTCACCGCAACAAGGCGGCGCGACACAAGAGCCGGCTGAACGCACGAATCCGAGAGATGGGCCAGGCCTGACGCCTGCCGCATCGCGGCCAACCCGCCTGATCGCGGTACAGAGAGCCCGCCGGTTGCCCCCGGCGGGCTTTTTCGTGCGCGGGTATGGTTTGCCGCCGCTGCGGAGACCTGTGCTGGTTCCGCACTCGGTACTCCTTCAGAGCAGGACGAGATTGTCCCGGTGAATGAGTTCGGGCTCGGCCACGTAGCCCAACACCGATTCGATCGCCCCGGCCTTGAGGCCGCGAATGCGTCGGACCTCGTCGCTTGCGTAGTTGCAAAGGCCGCGAGCAATCGCCCTGCCCTCCGGATCGATGCAGGTCACCACCTCACCGCGCCGGAAACCACCACGCACATCGACCACACCGACCGCCAGCAGACTGCGCCCGGACTCGCGCACCACCTTCGCGGCACCGGCATCGAGTTCCAGCTCCCCACGCGAATGCAACTGATCGGCGAGCCACCGCTTGCGCGCCGCCATCGGCTCCCGGTCCGGTTTCAGCCAGGTGCCCCGATCCTCACCCCGGAGCACATGCGCAATGATTCCATGCTGCCTCCCGTAAGCGATGACCGAATGAGTCCCTGATCGTGCCGCCCTCTCCGCCGCCAACAGCTTGGTGGCCATGCCACCACGGCCAAAACGGCCAAAACGGGTGGACACGAAACCATGTAACGCAGGGTCCGAGGCCCTGCCTTCACTGATCAGGCGGGCGTCGGCATGGACACGGGGATCTCGGTCGAACAGGCCTTCCTGATCGGTCAGGATCAAGAGCAGATCGGCTACCACCAGGTTCGCCACCAGGGCAGCCAGGGTATCGTTGTCACCCAGGCGGATCTCGTCGTTGGCAACGGTATCGTTCTCGTTCACCACCGGGATGGTCCCAAGCGCGAGCAAGGCCTGGATGGTACTGCGCGCATTCAGATACCGGGGGCGATCAGCCAGATCATCGTGGGTCAGCAGGATCTGCGCGGCGTGCAGCCCGTGACCCGCGAATTCACGCTCATACGCCTGAACGAGTCCCATCTGGCCAACCGCGGCCGCCGCCTGAAGCAGATTCAGGGCATGGGGGCGTTCCTCCATGCCGAGTCGATGCATGCCTTCGGCGACGGCACCACTGGAGACCAGTACCACCTCCATCCCCTGTTGCCGAAGCTCCGCGATCTCGCGCGCCCACTCGGTCAACGCCGCGCGGTCCA
>SLHN01000121.1 GCA_007136145.1 Thioalkalivibrio sp. | reverse complement strand
TGTTCGCTCCCGATATCCGGCACTCGATGACCGCCGGAAACTACAACACCGGGATGTCCGTTCAGCAATTCGTCCGGGGACACAGCCTGAGCGGAACGGGCCGCTCGCTGGTGGGGCTTAGAGCCTCGGCCGGCAACCGGCCACAAGGCGAGATCGAACGCGAATTCGTCGTCGACCGGCCGAGTCAGGCCCGGGTGCGCTTTGGCGTGGCGGCGAGTCACGGCCATGCCGGTGGGTACGTCGAGCACGAACAGAGCTTCACCGGGACGATCATCTATCTGGGTCCGATTCCGGAGGAAGTGGCCGAACCGTGTTCGCCCCTGATGCCTGGCGACACACTGCGCGCGGGACGGTCCGATGTCACCCTCGCTCTGGCCAACGGCGCGGTGATGCGCGTTCCGGCCAACAGCGAGGTGCGCATGGAAACGAACGACGAAGGCGGGTTGCGTGTCGTGGTCGTCAACGCCGGAAGCGGCGGCACCTTCCGGACCGAAGGCGAAGACTTCGACGAATTCGAAGTCGAGGATCCGTCGGGACAGGTAATACGCGTGCGCCCGCTCGGCACGACCTTCACCGTGACCGCGACCGGGATCGAGGTTCTCGAAGGGTCGGTGGAGGTTCTGTCCGGGCCCGGCCTTCGGGTGATCCGCAAAGGCCAGCGCATCGGCTGGGAGGACGAAAGCGCCGCAGCCGTGGATGCACCGGATGAGCGCGCGACACTGTCGTCGGACGGTATCCCGTTGCAACTCGATTTCTGGCAACCGCGGCCCGAGCCGTTCGGAGCCAAGCCCGGCCCGTTCGAGCCGACCGTCGAAGAATCCGGTTGGCTATGGGCCGACCCGCCGGCCCGCTGGTATCGATCCTTTGGCAACCACGCGCCCCGTGCCGAAGTGGAGGTCGACCCCGAGGGTTCCGCCCGGGTCACGGTGCCCGCAGGCAGTTCCCTGGACGACCGGCGCAACACCGCGCCGCGTCTGTTGCACAAGATCACCGGCGATTTCGATCTCGAAGCCGAGGTCAGCGTGCAGGGGCCGCCGCATGCCGTAATCGAATGGATCGTGCGGGCGCCGGGGAGCCATGCGGGTACGCTGGCCGGACAGTTCCCGGGCACCGGTGCCGACGGGCCGGGACAGCACTATCTGCAGCTGGGAGCGAGTGTGGGTCTGGCGCGGGACGCGAGCCTCCGCGTCGCCGCGCTGAACGAGCCCAATCGCGATCTCTGGCCGTCTCCGGACGACGACATCGTGCGCATCCGGCTTTCGCGGCGGGGATCGGTCTGGACAGCCGCATGGCGCAGCGCGGATGAACGCTGGAACGTGCACCGCCTCGAACAGGCTCCGCAGGTTCCGGAGACGTTCTGGGCCGGCTGGGCCTTCATCAACCCGGCCCGGACCGAATCGGCGCGGTTCACGCTGCGCAACGTGCGCCTGCACACCGTGCCCTGGTATGCCCTGCCGCGTCCCGAATGGCAGGGCTTTGCCGTTGGCGGACGGATCGAGACCGCTGCCGATACCGCCGTCCTGTCGGTGGACGCGGGATTGTCCGGATCGGCCAGGGCATTGCGCGGCCAGGTGCTGGAAGGCGATTTCGATGTATCGGTGCATTTCGACGCCAGGGAGTTGAACCGTGAGCCCGGTCAGGTGCTGCGCTGGACGCTGGGCGCCGTCACGCTCGACGAACAGGGGGTATCGGTGGGCTACGAATGGTCGGACCGCGGGGCGAGCTACGGGGTCGTCCGGGAAACGCGGCCCGGCTATCGCGCGGCAACCGCGATGCACCGCGACCCGCTGGTGGTCGAGGAACGCACGGGCCGCCTGCGCCTGGTGCGCAGAGGCGATGTGATTCATGCGTACTACTGGCGCAACGGCCCGCTCGGGCGTTACCGCGAAATCTCCTACCGCGACCAGGATCGTGGCGGCTTCGAGGGGCCGATGCATCTGCGCGTGGCGCTGGATAACGGCGATCGATTGCCGGATGCGGGGTCGGCGACCGTTGCGTTCACGGTGGTCGAACCCGAAACCTCGATTGGCGAAGCCCTGGTCCGGGAGATCCACGAGCACTGGGTGCTGGATGCGGATCAGACCATTGCCGGGTCGGTGATTCATACGGCGGGCAGAATCAACCTCAACGGTCACCGGCTCGTGATCGAGGGGCTGTACCAGCAGGCGGGTGGCGACCTGCGGGTCAATGGTGGTGAACTGCACGTTCATGGCGATTATCGCATCGAGGGCCTTCCGGAAGGTTCCGACGACGGGCCTGAAGCCAGCAGTGGCACCCTGACCATGACTTCAGACCAGGATCGTGTATTCGTCGCCGGCGATTTCGTGACCCGCTCGACGCGTGCCCACCACAACAATCTGCGCGATGGCGTACTCGAAGTCCGCGGCGATTTCGTACAGGACGGGGATCCCAACAGCTTCGACGCGCGACTCCGGCACCGCGTGGTCCTGTCCGGCGACTCGCGGCAGGACGTCGTGTTCGCCAATCCCGACCGGTCGGGTTTCCAGCAGCTGACGGTGACGCATGACCAGGTTTACGTATCGAGCCCGCTTCGCGGCTGGCAACTCGACAGCGATGTGGTGCTGAATACCGACGATGACCAACTGTTTCCGGGATTCACGCAGACTTTGAACCTGAACGGCCAGACGCTCGAACTGCGCGGTGGGGTCCTCCAGCAGCATCGGGCCAGGATCAACCTGGCCGGCGGGCGGCTCATCGTTCGCGGCGACCTGATCCAGCCCGCGGCGGAGATCTGGGTCAACGGGGGCATGTTGTGGATCGATGGCGACTACCGCATCGAGCCACTCGCCGAAGACGGGCAACCCGACGCGGATTCCAGCGACGGAACGCTGCGAATGAATCGGGGGGATGATCTCGTGCGCGTCGGCGGCCACTTCGTGACCCGTTCGGCACATGCCCACCACAACAATCTGATCGATGGTGTACTCGAAGTCCGCGGCGATTTCGTGCAGGCCGGGCATCCCAACAGCTTCGACGCGCGACTCCGGCACAAGGTCGTGCTGACCGGCTCTCAGCCCCAGACCCTCCGCTTCGAAAGCCCGGCCGCCTCCGGTTTTCAAACGCTGATTCTCGATCCGAAAGCCGCGGCAAGCGGCACCGTGCCAACGGATGTCCGCGTTCGAAAACTCGTCCAGGCACCGGTCGAATCCGACCCGTTGCGCGTACCGGTCGGCGGACGCACCCCGCTCGCAGCCCCCTGGGACGCTCCCGATGTCGGCTGGACCGCAGAATCAAGGGACCCGGAAATCGCGACCATCGATGACGCCGGGGAGGTCACCGGCAAGGCATCCGGATGGACCGCGCTGAAACTGGTGAAGGCCGACGAACCGGACGTGTTCCGGTATCGCTGGGTGGACGTGATCGCTGTACCCGACACGGAACCTGCCGTCCCGGAGCTCCCGGTGCCCGACCAGGCGGACCCGACCGAACAGCCCGAGCGAGTGACGGTACGGGTGCTACGTGCCTGGGGTCAGCTGCCGCCTCGCTTCGATCGGCTGGCGCTGGACCTTCGGACTCACGACATCGACCTCTGGAGCCTGGATCTGACCGACATCCGGCGACTCGCAGCCGAAGCAAAGGCCGCCGAAATACCGTGGGCGGA
>SLHN01000294.1 GCA_007136145.1 Thioalkalivibrio sp. | reverse complement strand
CTTTCTGGCGGTTTCGGCCATTGCGCTGCTGCTGCTCGTTTTAGTGTCCTGGGTCTGGCCACCAATACTCTGGGCCGCCCTTTTCGTGCTGCCGTTGCTGGCGCTGGGGATTCATGACAGTGTCCAGACACGCCACTCGATCCGACGCAACTTTCCCCTGCTCGGCCGGGCTCGATGGCTGATGGAAGCCCTTCGACCGTTCGTGCGGCAGTATTTCGTCGAATCCGACACCGACGGCACTCCGATCAACCGCATGTTCCGGAACATCGCCTATCAGCGTGCCAAGGGTGAACTCGAGAGCGTGCCCTTCGGAACACGCGTGAATGTCTACCGCGATGGTTACGAGTGGATCGGCCACTCGCTATCCGCGATCCGGGCTTCCGACGTACTGGACCTGCGGATCGCGGTCGGTGGCCGCGATTGCCGGCAGCCCTACCGGGCCAGCATTCTGAATATCTCGGCGCTGAGTTTCGGCGCGCTCAGTCGGAATGCCATCCTGGCGCTCAATCGGGGAGCCAGCCTCGGCAATTTCGCGCACAACACCGGAGAGGGTGGACTGTCGCCTCACCATCTCGAGCACGGCGGCGACCTGGTATGGCAGATCGGAACGGGCTATTTCGGCTGCCGTGACACCCGGGGAAATTTTTCCCCCGAGGCTTTCGAGGAAAAAGCCCGCCTCGACGCGGTTCGCATGATCGAAATCAAGCTCTCGCAGGGAGCGAAACCGGGTCACGGCGGCATCCTGCCGGCGGAGAAGAATACGCCCGAGATTGCCGCGATCCGGGGAGTCGAACCCGGAACTCAGGTCGATTCGCCTCCCAGTCATAGCGCCTTCGATTCGCCGCTCGGACTGATACAGTTCGTCGCTCGGCTGCGCGAACTGTCCGGTGGAAAGCCTGTCGGTTTCAAGCTGGCGATCGGGCGCAGAAGCGAATTTCTCGCCATCTGCAAGGCCATGGTGGAGTCCGGTATCACACCCGATTTCATCACCGTCGACGGCGGAGAGGGAGGCACCGGGGCCGCCCCGCTCGAATACACCAACTCGGTGGGCATGCCGTTGCGCGAGGCCGTGGCCTTTGTCGATGACTGCCTGACCGGATTCGATCTGCGCAATCAGATCCGGGTGATCGCATCCGGCATGATCCTGACGGGTTTCCACTTGGTGAAGAACCTCGCCCTTGGCGCCGACCTCTGCAACAGCGCGCGTGGAATGATGTTCGCCCTGGGTTGCGTCCAGTCACTTTCCTGCCACACCAACCGCTGTCCCACCGGGGTGGCGACGCAGGACCCGCGGCTGTACCGAGGTCTGGTCGTACCGGACAAGGCCGAGCGTGTGGCGCAGTTTCACGCAAAGACGGTGCAGGCCACGGCGGAACTGATCGCCTCGGCCGGATTGTTTCATACCTCGGAACTCAACCGCACCCACATTTTCCGGCGGATCGATCAGCACCAGATCCTTCGTTATGACCAGGTGTTTCCGTATGTGGCCGCCGGGGCTCTGCGCCAGGGTGAAGGGATTCCGGAGTCGCTGAAAGTGCATCTTGCGGAAGCGGATTCCGAACGATTCATGCCGCACTATTGCCTCACTCGAATGGACGAATCCTGTGGGGACCCGAACCGTCCCTGTGCAACACGACTGCAATAAAGGGGAAATGGCTCATGAAGGCATCGGACCTGTTCGTTCGTGCACTCGAATCCGAAGGTGTCGAATATCTGTTCGGGATTCCCGGAGAGGAAAACCTGGATCTGCTCGAATCCCTGCGACAGTCATCGATCCGGCTGATCCTGACCCGGCATGAACAGGCCGCGGGCTTCATGGCCGCCACCTACGGGCGTCTGACCGGACGTACCGGGGTCTGCCTGTCGACCCTGGGCCCTGGCGCCACCAATCTCGTCACCGCAGCGGCCTATGCCCAGCTCGGTGCGATGCCGATGCTGATGATCACCGGGCAGAAGCCAATCAAGGCGAGCAAGCAGGGCGAATTCCAGATCCTGGACGTCGTCGACATGATGCACCCGATCACCAAGTACACTCGCCAGATCAGCAGTGCTTCCAATATCCCCGCCCGGGTGCGCGAAGCCTTCCGGCGTGCCGAGGACGAGCGACCCGGCGCGGTGCACCTGGAACTGCCGGAAGACATCGCCCGTGAGACCACGGATGCGCCCGTGATTCCTCGCAGCCGGTTCGAGACCCCCTGGGCCAGCGAGGGGTCCATTGCCGCCGCTGTGAAAATGATCGAAGCCGCGCGAAGGCCGCTGCTGCTGATTGGCGCCGGCGCCAATCGCAGGCACACCTGCCGTGAGCTGCCGGCTCTGGTCGAAAAGATCGGCATCCCGTTCTTCAGCACACAGATGGGCAAGGGCGTCGTGGACGAACGCCACCCGCTCTTCCTCGGCAACGCCGCACTCTCCGGCGACGATTTCCTGCACCGTGCGGTCGAGGCGGCGGACCTGATCATCAATGTCGGCCACGACGTGGTGGAAAAACCGCCATTCATCATGGGCCGACCGGAAAACGCACCGCCGCACGTCGAGGAAGCCGCGCATGCCGGCCAGGCCAAGGTGATCCATGTGAACTACATCACCGCTGCCATCGATGCCGTCTATCACCCGCATCAAGGGGTAATCGGCGACATTGCCAACAGCATCGAACGACTCAGCACCGCAATCACGCCCCAGGCGCACTGGGATTTCTCGCGGTTCATGGAGGTGAAACGGCATCTCGACGCACACCTGTCGGAGGGCACCCGCGACGATCGCTTTCCAGTGTATCCGCAACGACTGGTCGCCGACGTGCGCGAGGTCATGCCGGATGACGGGATCATCGCCCTCGACAATGGCATCTACAAGATCTGGTTCGCACGCAACTACCGGGCACGACAACCGAACACCGTGCTGCTGGACAATGCGCTGGCGTCGATGGGGGCCGGACTGCCGTCGGCCATGGCCGCGAAAATCGTGCACCCGGACCGCCCGGTGATGGCGATCTGTGGCGATGGCGGCTTCATGATGAATTCCCAGGAACTCGAGACTGCGATACGGCTGGGTCTGGATCTGGTCGTGCTGATCCTGCGCGATGACGCCTACGGGATGATCCGCTGGAAACAGACGGCAATGGGATTCGGCGACTACGGGCTCAGCTACGCCAACCCGGACTTCGTGCAGTACGCGCGAAGTTACGGAGCGCATGGCCACCGGATCGAATCGGCCGCCGAACTGACGCCGCTCCTGGAACGCTGTTTTGCTACCCCCGGGGTTCACGTGATCGATCTACCCGTGGATTACAGCGACAACGACCGCATCCTGAACCAGGAAATCAAGACCAAGAGCCGCGCGATCTAACGTGGACAGCCCATCGCACCAATGCCAGGCACACCGGCGTAGGGTGTCAATGAGCGCAGCGAATTGCGCCGTTCGAGGCCCAGGAAGCCTGGGTGGGCAGAGCCGGCGTGATACCGGTGCGGTTCGGCTGCGCCTCACGGCACCCTACGCGGATTCTTTCACGCTAACGATCGGACCTATGCCCGACCAAGGCCAGGGTCCGCCTCAGGTCTTGGGCAGCGTGACACCCCGCTGACCCTGGTATTTTCCGCCCCGGTCCAGGTACGACGTCTCACAGACTTCGTCGGATTCCAGAAACAGCATCT
>SLHN01000160.1 GCA_007136145.1 Thioalkalivibrio sp. | reverse complement strand
GCTGCGCGGAATCGACCTCGATGTCGTAGACGTCGATGTTCGCGAAGCGCTTGAACAGGACACCCTTGCCTTCCATCACCGGCTTCGACGCCAGGGGCCCGACGTTGCCGAGGCCCAGAACCGCGGTGCCGTCGGTGATGACGGCGACCAGGTTGCCCTTGCCGGTATAGCGGTAGGCTGCGTCGGGGTCCTCGACGATTGCCCGCACTGGTGCCGCCACGCCGGGGGAATAGGCCAGCGAGAGGTCGTCCTGGGTCGCCGTGGGCTTGGTGACGTGAATGGCCAGTTTTCCGGCCGGCGCCCGCTCGTGATAATCGAGGGCGCGTTGTTTGAAGGTCTTTGACATGTTGGGGATTTGATCCATCGGCGGGGTGAGGGTGAGTCGGGCCTGTGCGGTCGTGGTGAAGCCAGCGGCCGATAGTGTAAAGCGTTGGCCGGCGCCGCGCATGCGCAAAAGTGGGCCAACGGGTTGGGCGTTCAGCGTACCGGGTGCGTCGGTAACGGACCTCGTCGTGCCTGTTCGTAAAGCGGTTGCATCTGGCTCGCCAGTGCCGCAAGGTCGCGTTGTCGGGATTGTGGCGCCGGATGGGTGCTGAGGAATACCGGCTGTCGGGTGCTTGCCTTGGCGGCCATCTTGCTCCACAGGCTGGCCGCGGCGTCGGGGTGGTAGCCGGCGCGCGCCGCAAGTTCGATCCCGATGCGATCGGCCTCGGCCTCCATCTGGCGGCTGTTCGGCAATTGCACGGCAATGATCGCGGCCAGGGCGGCACCGGTCAGGGCGACGTCGGAACGCTCTCCGGTTGCCGCGAAAGTCGCGAGAGCAATGTTGCTGGCCAGGGCGACGGACATCTTCTCGGCCGAGTGCGCGGACAGCGCGTGCGCGATCTCGTGGCCGATGATCTGGGCGAGTTCATCGTCGGTGAGTTCGAGTTGATCGATGATGCCGGTGTAGATGGCCATCTTGCCGCCGGCCATGGCGAATGCGTTGATGGTGTCGGGTTCGTCGATGACCGACATTTCCCAGTCCCAGTCTGCTGTTTCCGGCCGATACCGGACCGCCTGGGCAACCACGCGCTGGGTGATCGCCTGTACGCGGCGTTTGGTCCGAGGGTCGCTGTCAATCCGCCCTTCCTTGCGCGCCGGGGTCAGCATTTCCACGTAGGCCTGGCGCGACGCCGAGATGGCGGCGCTTTCCGAAACCAGCATCAGTTGCGAGCGGCCGGTGACGGGGTTGGTCGCGCAGGCCGGCAGCAGCAGCGTCAGGCTCGTGAGCAGTACCAGGGCGATCCGCCAGTACGCTCGGTACAGGGCCGCGTGCCGCGGGTTGGGCTGGGGATTCTTCATCTTCGGATAACCTCGCGCAACGTGCGGAAGGCTCGCGAATCGGCGAGCAGGTGCACAATCTTAGCGCGATGCTGGTGAACCGCGCCTTAAGGCGATTTCCGTCAAAAAAGATACCGTCTTGCTGGTCTTTTCGTCCGTCTGCGGCGTTACCCCCCCCCCGGGGGGTGCATGGAACCACCGTGCGCCCGGGAGGGCGCCTTGCCGACGAACGAAAATCCGGCGCAATCCGGTATCTTTTTCTCCGGCAATCGCCTAATGCGGGCTGGCGGGTCCCCGTCAAAACAGAACGGGCACCCGATTAGGGGTGCCCAGAGCACGACTGCCGGTATGCCGCGTGACCCGATAGCGGCCTCGCGGTCTGGTTCAGAACCCGTAGCGGCGGCGGAACTTGTCGACCTGTCCAGCGGTGTCGAGCATCTTCTGCTTGCCCGTGTAGAACGGATGGCACTGCGAGCAGACGTCGATGTGCATCTCGCCCCCGGCGAAAGTGGAACGGGTCTCAAAGACGTTCCCGCAGCTGCAGGTGACTTTGACGTCATTGTATTTCGGATGAATGTTCGCTTTCATGATTCTTGCTCGCGTCGGGTTCCGGCGAAAAGTGCGATAGCATAGCGGCGTTGGCGGGTGACTGGCAAGTATTGATCACGGAGAGCAATAGCGGTAGCCCCGATGGCGAGATCCGCAGGCCGTATGAACGACCCACGCGCGGCTGGCGTGAAAGGCGGGGTCGGTCTCGTGTCCCCGGGGCGACCCGTAGGGCGGAAAAGCGTAGCGTCATCCGCCATACTGCGTCGATGCTACCCGGGCCAGTGGCCGTCCTCGTGCCGACCGGCGGATGACGGCCTTCGGCTTCTTCGCCCGACGGCTCTTTCATCATCGGGGGCGGTCACCCGCTTGTGTCTCAGCGTGTGCCCGTTCATTCGTGCGCCAGTTTGATGGTAAGTGATTGACCCGTGAGCCTGACTCCGGTTGTCCCCATTTCCTGTGGATAACTCTGTGGACGGATTGTCATTGAAACGCTGCAGCCCTTGTGGATACTGGTTTCATGGTCGCTGGGCAATGTTTGACCGTAATTGGTAACATATTGAAAAATTTAGATAAAGAAAGATATCGGGTGCGTCACGCCAGGCGTTCTGGTTCAAGCCGCCCGCGCCCATGGACTTGGGAGTCCCTGTGAATAAGCGAAAGGAAATGTCAACCCCTGAGCCGCGAATCGGCTTCGTCAGCCTGGGGTGCCCCAAGGCCCTGGTGGATTCCGAACAGATCCTCTCGCGGCTGCGCGCGGAAGGGTATGGAATCGCACCCGATTATGCCGGCGCTGATCTGGTGGTGGTGAACACCTGCGGTTTCATCGACAGTGCCATCGCGGAATCCCTGGACGCGATTGGCGAGGCCATGACGGAGAACGGCCGTGTAGTCGTCACCGGGTGCCTTGGCAAGGATGCCGCACGCATCCAGGCGGCACATCCGGGCGTGCTCGCGGTAACCGGGCCGCATGCCTTCGAAGAGGTGATGGCCGCGGTGCATCAGGAGGTGCCACCGCCACACGATCCCTTCGCGAGCCTGTTGCCGCCACAGGGAGTCAAGCTCACGCCACGCCACTATGCCTACCTGAAGATCTCCGAGGGCTGCAACCATCGCTGCAGTTTCTGCATCATTCCAAGTCTGCGCGGGGATCTGGTCAGTCGGCCGATCGGCGAAATCCTGGGGGAGGCCGA
This sequence comes from Thioalkalivibrio sp., assembly GCA_007136145.1. Lineage (GTDB taxonomy): Bacteria > Pseudomonadota > Gammaproteobacteria > Ectothiorhodospirales > Ectothiorhodospiraceae > Thioalkalivibrio. The sequence continues at coordinate 589 of SLHN01000160.1, read as the reverse complement.
GCGTCTGGCCGCGGCCGGCGTGCGCGAACTGCTGGTGATCTCCCAGGACACCTCGGCCTATGGTGTCGATATTCGCTACCGCACCGGGTTCTTCGGTGGTCGTCCGCTGAGGTCGCATATCGAGAATCTGGCCAAGGCGCTGGGCGACCTGGGAATATGGGTGCGCCTGCACTACGTTTATCCCTACCCGCACGTGGACCGCCTGATTCCGCTGATGGCGGAAGGGCGGTTGCTGCCGTACCTGGATATGCCGCTGCAGCATGGTCATCCGCGTGTTCTGAAGGCGATGCGCCGTCCCGCGGCCGCCGAAAGGGTGCTTGAACGTATCCGCCGGTGGCGGGAGCAGGTTCCGGAGCTGACGCTGCGGTCGACCTTCATTGTCGGATTCCCGGGGGAGACCGAGGCGGAGTTCGAAGCCCTGCTTGCGTTCCTGGAAGAAGCCCAGTTGGATCGTGTCGGAGCGTTCGCGTATTCCCCGGTCGAAGGCGCGGCCGCCAACGCGCTGGCCGATCCGGTGCCCGAGGCCGAGAAACAGGCGCGGCTGGAGGCCTTCATGGAGCTGCAGGCAACGATCAGTGCAGGTAAGCTG
>SLHN01000025.1 GCA_007136145.1 Thioalkalivibrio sp. | reverse complement strand
CGCACCAGCGCCGACAGTCCGTCGAAGGATCGACGCATGTCCGTTGCCTGGGTGCACAGCCACCAGCGGCTCGGCCGCGTCAGCATGACTCCGTACGGTGGATCCGCAGTACCACACCGCCCCCAAGCTCCAGTTCGATCTGCCAAGCCAGCGGTGCTGGGACGTCGGCCGGCTCCGGCTCGCCCTCGGTCTCGGGCACCGCCAGCTCGGCGAACCAGGGTGCGCCTGGAGCGGGAGGCGCCTGCGAGAACCGCCCTTCACGAACGAACTTCCATTTCCAGTTCTGCACGCTACTGACCGACAACCCCTCGGCCGCGCAGAACGCGACTTGGCTCAAACCGCTCTCCATTTGCCGCTGCACGATCGCCCACCACGTCTGCGCGCCCCGTTGCACCCACCGTCCCATCGCCGCCACCTCCCATCGGTTCCTCGATGGTGACCAGCGTAGGCCGCGGCAAACCGCCGCGATAGGACGTCTCAGAATGTGCGCTTACTCTACAGCACGGCGCCCCGGACGATGAGAACGGTAGGGTACCAATGAGCGCAGCGAATTGCGCCGTTCGCACGGGGTGACCGCACGAACGGCGCTTCGGTGACCCGGCACTGCGGGTTACGGGCTGACCGGCTCCGGGTCGTCCCTGTTGCTGCGGCCTAGGGCAGCGGCACCACCAACGATTGCCCCTGTCGTCAGAATGCCGCCGAGCACGGATCCTGTCGTGGGTGGAGGTGCCGCAACCGGTGCCGGTGCCGGAGCGGGCGGCGGTGCTGCGGGTGCGGGCGGTGGCGCCACTGGGGCCGCTGCGGGTGGCGGAGCAAAAACGATAGGCTCCGCGCCAGGAATCGGCCGCGGTACGTTGCCGCTGAAATTATTGTCGCATTCCGCCATGGTGGCGCGCACGATCGTCCCCTGCCGGTCGAAATAGACGTTGACCGCCATGTCGGTGCTGTAGGGGACCCAGGTCCCGATCAACTCGCGTGTCACGCCGTCGCGGTTTCCGGCTCGACCGACGCCCCGATCGCATACGCCATTGGGGAAATCCCGGGACTCATATCCAAGGCGGTAAGCAGCCTGGTCGGCAGCATCGAGGTCCTCGATCGTCATGATCCGAACGAAAGCCTCACCCTCACGTTGCAGCGGAGGGTTGAGGGTGTGTGGTCGGTAGAACCGCGCAGTTCCCGCGGCCACGGCCGCGTCGCAGTCGGCGGCCGTTGCGTAGCCCTCATTCCCGTAGCGGTCGACCGCAATCGGCACCGGGGCTTGGGATGCATTCGCCAGGGCGCCCATGGTCTGTGCAGACGCAGGGGAAGCCATCCAGAGAATCGCGAGCCCGGCAGCGAGGTGGCTGGGTAGACGCGAACGGTTACGATTTTTCATCACGAGTGATCCCTAGTTCGGTCATGAGGAGACATGGGTTTGCAGTGAAGCTGTGGCGTGTTCTGAATCAATGCAAACCCGGTGCCGTGTCGTGCGCAGATCGAATGGGGAAGCCAGTGTCTCCCGCGACATATGGCCGCACGCGACCTTCCACAACTTTGACGGCTTTACTCCGTAACCATAGCGCAGGTAAACACCATTGACAATCGCAACCAGGCGCCTCTTCAGAAAACCATGCGTGCCGTGAGGCGAAGGGGACGTGCATCCGAGCCGCGTTGGGGCAGTCCCCACTCCTTGGCGTGGCGAACGGTGCAATTCTCTGGGAGACCGTGAACACCTTAAGGGGGGCTTGGGGTGGTGGGGATGGGCGAGATGCGGATGGCGTCGAGCCACAGATCGCCGGCGATGTAGCGGTCGAATTCCCTGCTGAGTGCATCGCGACGGAGCTGCAGGGTCAACAGTGTTGTTCCCTTCGGGATGTCGATCTCCAGCGTGAAGGGGGTCCAGTCGAAGTTCGAAGCCGGTATGTCTGCACGCGCTGGCACCGCGCCCTGGGCACTGACGCTGACGTAGGGCAGGGAACGGGTGGTCAGCGCCTCGCCGCGCCAGGAGCCGAAGATCTTCCAGCGCCCGATTTCGGGGTCGACCGGAATGCTTATGGAGGGTTGTTGCAGGTGCGGGTTCTCGCTGCCGTCGAACGAAACCTGCAGGCTTGCCGGCTCGGTCACGAACTGGTTCGGATCGCGGGTGACCCGTGTTCCTCGCGGCATTCGGGTGTGCCAGTGCAGCGCGCGCGCGGGTCCGAAGGCGTGCTGAAAATCGGCGTTGGGCACCTGTCCCGGTCGATAGTCGGAGAAGCTTTCCGCCCAGGCCTCCGCCGCAAGTCCATGTTTTCCCGTTGCAAGCGCGAGGTCGACGAAATCGAGCAGGGCGCGGTCTTCAGGCGTGCGCGGCCTTTCGAGGCGGTCCCACACAACCATGGCCATGTTCATGTCTCGTTCGCGCCGAGCGAACTCGAGTGCGGCTTCCAGGAAAGGTTCGCCCTCGGGCAGGATGCGGGTGAGTCGGGAATCGGGATCCGCAATCCAGTCGGCGGCAGCCCGCAGTGCGCGACTGGTGCCGCCTGGGTTGTTCTGAAGCCAGTGCCGGAGGTGTTCCTCGGCGACTGCGAAATGCCGAGTTTTACGCGCAAATTCCGCCGCTTCCCAACGCAGGCTGCGGTCTTCCGGCTGTACCGCGACGGCGGCGTCCAGATGCCATAGAACACGGGCCCAGTCTTCTCCCGCCGCGTATGCCAGCTCGGCGCGGTCCAGCCAGCGCCAGGGATTGAGCGGTGATCGCGCCAATTGCCAGGCGAGGACCGGCTCGGCGGATCGGGGATCCAGGGTCGGGTCGCCATAAAGGCCGCGCGCCAGTTCCTGTGCGGCAAATCCACCCCAGGGTTGGGATGCCTGCAGTTGAAAGAGGCTGGAATCGGGATCCCGCGGCTCCAACGCACGCAGGGACAGGTACTCCGAGGCTGCGATGAACAAAGCGATGCTACCCGCCAGCGGAACCATCAACCCGCGCAGTACAAGAGCAGTTCGCATCCGGCATCCCTTTGTTCGAAGGGTTATGAACATACCGCTTTCGGATTCATAAACAAAATCCGAACCTGTGCCGGACCGGCGAGGGTCGGCTGCGCCTCACGGCACCCCGCGGGGCGGGAAGTGCAGGGTGTGAGTCACTTTGTAATGTGTCACGTCTCCGTGTATCGTTCGGAAATGGTGCCAGCCATGCGCCAGAACGGGTCTTGACCGTACGTTCTAGGCCCATGGACACTCGAAGAGACCGCGTAAATGCCTCGAAACGCTCGCAACTCGCTTTGGCGAAGGTTCATCGCAATCCTGTCGGTGCTAGTAGTGGCTTCCGGTCTTTACGGATGTGCGGGCCAGCGCAGTGCCCCCCCGGTGGTATCCGGTGACGGGCCAGCGACAGCGGAGGAGTTCCGGCAACGGATGGCGGATGAAGCCCGTTTGACCCAAGTGAACGAGGGCCTGATGGCTCTTGCGGTCGAAGGTGGCATGGGTGGCGGGTTGTACCGGATCGGCGCCGAAGATAACGTCAAGGTCAGCGTGTTCGGCGTTCCCGAATTGTCCCAGGAGTACCGCGTCGATGGCAGCGGCAGGATCATGATGCCCCTGATCGGTGCCGTGTCCATCTCGGGTCTCAGCCTCGACGAAGCCGAGCAACTGATTGCGACCCGGTACGGCGAATCCTACCTTCGCAATCCGCAGGTCAGCCTGCAGGTGACCGAGTACCGCAGTCAGCAGTTCACGGTGATCGGTGCGGTGCCCAATCCTCGGGTTTACACGACCAGCCAGCAAACGACACTGATTGAGGCTCTGGCGCGCGCGGGTGGAATTTCGGAGGGCGCCGGTGATTTCATTTATCTGACCGATCGCGTTCGGGATCCCGACACCGGCGAAATGAAGGTGCGTTCGCTGTTGGTTACCGTTGACGATCTTACGCGGCAGCCAGGCGAGCATAATGTCGTACTTGGTGAGAGTGCTCTTGTGAACGTGCCGCGCGGGGGCTTCGTCTTCGTGGAGGGCGACGTGGGCCGTCCGGGTGCTTACCCGCAAACCCGTGCTAAAAGTGTCCTCACTGCGCTGGCACTGGCGGGCGGTACGAAATGGGAGGCGGACCGATCGAATCTGCGAGTGATGCGGCAGGATCCCGAAACCCGACAATGGATCGCAATGGAAGTATCCCATGATGAAATTCGGAAAAATCCGGAGCAGGATATCGACCTGCTCGATGGGGATGTCCTGTTGGTCGACTCCAGCCCGATTCGCTCCGCCTGGTTGTCGACCTGGCGAGTGATTACTGGAGTGGTGTTTCTGGGATTCCGCCCTCTCTGAAGCCGGGGCCGACGTTTCGCGTGCACTTGCTGCCGGAGCAGCAGGCCGCATCCTAAACAGTCAGAGTCCTAAACAGTCAGATTGTCCAGCCATCATGGTGTGACCTCGCCAATGCCGCGCAGCAGGTTTTTGAAGGGATTTATCTATGGCTCCTGGTAACGACAAGGAACGACCGTTCCATGCGTTGAAAGCGGTGTCCGATACCGCCGGACAAATGGTTCCCTACGATCCGCGTACCTCAGTTCCCGACGAGGACGACAGTATTGATCTGCGCGAGTACTGGCGGATTCTGGTCAAGCGGAAGTCCATGATTCTGGCGGTATTGGCCATTGTCGTTGTCGCGACGTTCATGGCCACGAAACTGCAGGTCCCGGAGTACCGGGCGACCACCAGCGTGATGATCAACGCCCCGTCGCAGAGCAGCGTGCTGTCCATTCAGGATTATGAGGCGTCGTCATGGTTTCGGCATCAGGAGTTCATGCCGACCCAGATGCAGGTGCTGACCAGCCGGGCACTGTCCGAGGAAGTGGTTCGTCGCGAGGGTCTGGAGAATCATCCGCAATTGAGTGGCGAGATTCGCCAGCGCAGTCTGATCGGTGAGGTTCGGCAGTTGGTGCGGATGGCCATTGCCGCGGTCCGGCCGGTCGCCGAAGTCTCGGGCGATGAGGCCGAGACAGCCCCGGAACCCGTTGATCTGGTGCAGCGGGCGGCTGCGCGCATAAGAGGTGGGCTGGAAGTGGCTCCGGTTCGGAACTCCACAGTGGTCAACGTCAGCTTTGTCAGCTTCGATCCGGAATTCTCGGCGCGTGTGGCCAACGCAGTGGTGCGGGAATATACCCGCGATTCGGTGCAGCGCCGCCTCGACTCGGGTCTGGCGGCACGCGAGTTTCTTCAGGAGGAACTGGAGGCGATGCGCATCGCACTGGAGCGTTCGGATCAGGATCTGGCCGAATTTTCCCGCCGGTCGGGTGCCGCCAATCTGGAAGATAATCTGCGAATGGCCCGTACCGGCCTGCAGAGCCTCACCGAACGCCGGGACGAGGTGCAGCGGGAACTCGTTCAGATCCAGGGCTGGCGTGATCTGATCCGGCAGGGGCGGATCGATCATCTGGATCCCGTGGTCAACAGTGCCACCATTGCCGGTTTGCGGGAGCGGCTGGTGGATGCCTCCGCGGAGTATGCGAATCTTTCCGAGCGCTTCCAGGACAGCTATCCGACGGTTGCGGAAGTGCTGCGGCGCATGCAGCTTCTTCGCCAGGAAATCGCCAACGAGAGGCAGTCGATCGCGAACGGGATCATCGGGCGCTTCGAGACCCTGACCGCGCAAGTATCCGCGCTGGATCAGGCGATTGCCGAGAGGGAACAGCGCCTGATGGCGCTGAACGAACGCGGTGTTCAATACAACATTCTGCGTCGGGAGTTCGCGGCCAATCAGGAACTCTACGATGGACTGTTGCAACGCCTGAAGGAAGTCGGGGTTGTGGCCGGCGTGCAGGAAAGCAATATCTCCGTGGTCGATGCGGCGCGTGCGCCGGGCGGTGCTTTCCGGCCCGACCTGCGCAAGAATCTGGCGATTGCGAGCATGCTCGGCCTGATGGTGGGAGTCGGGCTTGCCTTGCTTCTCGAGTTTCTCGACAACACCATCCGTCGTGTGGAGGATGTCGAACGCCTGGTTGACCGTCCGGTGCTTGGGATGGTGCCGTTGGTGCGCGGTCGGCGTGAGCGTGGCAGGGGTCGCGACCAGTCACCTGCGGCGAACCGGGAACTGTCCCATATCTCCGTAACCCATCCGAAATCCTCGATGTCGGAGGCATTCCGTTCCCTGCGGACCAGTCTGATGTTCTCGACGGCAGAAGGCATGCCCAAGGCGCTTCTGGTCACGAGTCCCTCGCAGGGCGAGGGGAAATCGACCACCGCCGCCAACATCGCGACGGTGCTTGCGCAGAACGGCGCGCGTGTCCTGCTGCTCGACGCGGATCTGCGGCGACCATCGATACACAAGGATTTCTCCTGCCCGCGTTCCCCGGGCCTGACAAATTGCATTGCGCAGGCGGAGCAGGGTCTGCCTCTGGACGGACCCGCGATCCATGCCACCGATGTGTACGGGCTGTCGGTGATGCCTGCCGGGCATTCAACGCCGAGTCCCGCCGAACTGCTGAGTTCCAGTCGTCTGGTCAAGGTTCTTTCGGACTGCCGGCGGTTGTTCGATCATGTGATCGTTGATGCGCCGCCGATCCTCGGCCTTGCCGACGCCGTCATTCTGTCGCGACTCGTCGATGGGGTGGTGCTGGTCGCTTCGTCGGCCGTGACAGGTAAGGAGAATTTCCGGATGTCCGTGCGTCGCCTGCGGCAGGTACAGGCGCCGCTGTTGGGTGTGGTCCTCAACCGGGTTGACCTGGAAAGCCCCGATTATGCCTACTATTCGTCGTATTACTACAACTACGAGGACAGCGACCACGAACATCGGGAGCCGGAGGTTCCCAGTCTGCGCAAGGCATCCTGATGGCAGGTGCGGAGAGCCTTGGTTCCCGCGGTGATCATGGCGTTCACGTGTAGGGTGCCAATGAGCGCAGCCAATTGCGCCGCTCTGAGTTCGGGGCAACGGTCAGCGAGTAGGGCGTGTTCTGGCGCTACGAGGAAGCACAGCCGACGCGGCAGTCCAGGCGGCGGGGTGGGTCGCTGTACGCCTTTGCCCCTCGCGATGACGGCGCTGATTTGCATCATGGCGGCTGCGGAGCTCTCGTGTTGATCAAGACCGATCTTGCTCATCGACTCCGCCAGGGTGCAGTGGATCACCTGGAATCGGACGAACTCGATGCTGTTCTGGGCTGGATTACCGGAGCCCAGCGTCAGCCCGCGGTTTTGCTGGCATCCGTACTGGGCGAATCTGGAAACGATCCGGCGCTTCTGCGCTGCGTCTATGAACAGGTAGACCGAGCCCTCTTCCTCGAGGGCAACCTGCGAGAGGGCGTGGCCGGGGTCTCTGGAACACTCGCCGAGGATCACCGACGGGCCCGCTATCGTCGGTTGATGGCCGCCTTTCACCCCGACCGCCACCCCGACGCGGATCTTGCCGAATGGCTCACGGCACGCTCTCAAGCCATTCACCGCGCCTACGAGCGGTTCCGGCGAGGCGATGTACCGGGCACGAAGCCTGCGCTCCGGCCGGAGACGGTCTCTGCTCCAGAGGTTCGTCGATCGGCGAAGCGCCACATTCCCCGAGTCACGTTTGGCCCTGGATTGATTCAGCTCCTGCGAACCCGGGTGCGCGAGATACGGAATCTGGAAGCCAAGATCCTGGGTGGCCTCGCAATCCTTTTCTTTCTGCCCGTGTTGGTTCTATACCTTAATCAGTATTCCGTCCCGCCGGTACAATCGATCCCATCATCACCAAGCCCCACACCAGCGCTGGAAAGAGCAGATGCGGGAGGCGGTACCAGGGGCGCCGATGCTCCGGTGCCCGCCCTGAGCGAGCTCGAAGGGCGCCTCGCGTCGCTGGAAGGTCCGCGGGATGGCTGGAATGAAGAAGACATGTACTTGTCGCCGGAATCCCAGCGACCCGTACTCGATCGTCTTGGGACCAACGGGAATTCGGATCGGATTGCCGCCCGGGAAGCCATTGCAAGACTTGCCGCGGCGAGAGAGATCGCGGCCATCGAGGCCGCGGCCATGGCGACTGCGGCCCGCCGGATCGCCGAATACGGGGATGAGGCCGCAGCGTCGATGACGCCTGGTCGCGATCTTGTGGAAGTGGAGGCCCAGCCGTCTGCAATCGTGATGGGAAGCGAAGGTTCGGGTGGCGGCGGGCGTGGATCAGCATCGGGGGCTACGGACCCCGACCGGGACGGGACGCGGTCCGTGCCACGCACCGGAAAGGTGGATGGGTGGGAATCCGGAGCGTCCGATCATTCCGGCGGTCCGTCATTGTCGCCGGAAGCGTTGTCGCTGGAGGCAGTAAGCCGGGAAACCGCGATGCTGGAAGCGGCTGCTCGCCGCGCGGCGGAAAAGGAGGCCGCAGCTCTGGAGGCCGCGATGCGGGAAACCGCAGCCCTTGAGCAAGCCATGCGCGAAACGGCGGCACTGAAGGCGGCGGCGAGGCAGGCCGCTGCGCGGGAAGCAGCCGTGCGCGAAGCGGCGGCCATGGAATCGGCACGGGTTCCGGCAGCGGAACTTCACGCGGATCCGTTGGTAACGCAGCGTCCTGCCACGGTGGGGGGTTCTTCATTATCGTGGGTAGCGGATCGAGAGCACGCGGCGGATGGGATCGCCCGCCGCCCGGATGTGCGGGAGGTCGTCGCGACAGAGGCCGAGGCCATGGAAATCGGGCGGCGCCGGGTCTCGGCCTTGTTCGAAAGCTACCAGAGCGCGTTCAAACACGGCGATATTGCCGGGCTGATGCGTCATCTCGGGCCTGATCCGCGGGAGAACAGCAATCGCGGTCGCTCCTGGTTCGAGGCCAGTTTCAGGGAACTCATGGAACGATCGCGATGGCGGCAGTTGCACCTCGACATCGCCAGCATCGCTCCATCCAATGACAATGATTGGGAGATCGAGGGGTATTTCAACCTGCGTGTGGACTACATGGACCGTCCGACGGTGCAAGCCAGCGGGCCAGTGCAGTACCGGGTGAGCAATCGAAAGGATGGGTGGCGGATTGACAGCATCGACTATTGAACAGCCTGAGGGCCGACCCCAACGCCGGCGCCGGCGGCGGTCGTTACACACTCGCCACCGCTCGGTCGGACCTGGAGCCTGGGCGGCGACACTGATCATCGTGCTGGTGGCTTTGGCGTTGCCCTTGATGATGGGTAACCGCAACCCGTTCACATTGTCCGCGAGCCTGATGGTGCTGGTGGGCGGTGCCTACGTCGCGGGCTTGCTGGCCATCTTCCCGACACGGGGATCGCTGGCACCGCCCGGCCGCTGGTGGCTGCTGGTGCTTTCCCTTTTCAGTGTGGCCGTGTTGGTGCAGGTGCTGCCGATCCCTGGGCTGGTCGAAGCACTCGGACCTTATCCGGAAGCGCTCTGGACTCACCCCGATTTCAATCCGCGTCACTGGTCACCCGACGTTGGCGCCACGCTGCGGGGTTGGGCTGCGTTCGTTGCTCTGTTGACCGTTGCCTGGGTCGCTTTCAACCTGAATCCGCGACAACGCAATCTCCTGTGGCTGGCACTGGCTGCCATGGCCGTTTTCCAGGGGATCATGGGAGTCAGTGCGCATGCCGCGGGTGCCGATACGATTTTCGGCATCTGGCCGCGAAACAACCCGGATTTCGTGCACGGGAGCTTCAGTAACCGCAACCTGTTCGCGGCCTATCTGGCTTTGCTATGGCCCCTGGCGATTGCAGTCTGGTGGATTCGAGACATGCCTTTGTTGGGTCGGCTGCCGAAGGAGATGAAAATCGCAGGCAGCCTGATCGCGAGTGTCATCATCGGAGCCGCGCTGCTGGCCAGTGCCTCGCGTCTGGGCAGTGCTGCTGGGATCGCCGGCATGCTGGTCGCGCTGGTGCTCTGGACCCGGTATCGCCGAATTCTGAGGGGGCATTCGGTGTGGCCGGTCTATCTTGCGCTGGTGGGCGCGTTGATCGGGGCAATCTGGTACGGCGTTACGCCCTTGGCAGCCCGCCTTCTTGCGACCGATATGGAAGAAAGTCGATTCGAGGTATTCGGCCTGATGCTTACCGAACTCCCCGCGCGTTGGTATCTGCACGGAGTGGGATTGGGCGGGTTCGAAGGGGTGTTCAAGCAGGTGCAGCCTGGGGATATCGGCGGCTGGTTCGATTATGCGCACAACGATCTTCTGCAATGGTTGCTGGAGATGGGGCTTGTCGGTGCTGTATTGCTGCTGATCGTCGGTATCGGTCTGTACCGCGCCGCCCATCTGAGTCTGGAGCGGATCGCTCTTTATTCCGGTTTCGCCGCGCTCGCGTTGGTCGCGCTTGGTGACTTCAGTTGGCATATCCCCGCCACGCAGATCGTCCTGGCGCTTTTTCTCGGTACCCTGCTCAGGGGTTCGAACCATCGATCCGCCCGTTGATTGCCCCGGAGACCGGGGGCTTTTGCCGGCGTGGTATCGGTGCGGTTAGGCTGCGCCTCACGGCACCCTACGCGGCGCGGAGTGGGTAGGGTGTCAATGAGCGCAGCGAATTGCACCGCTCGAGGCCCGGAAGCCGGAGGCCAGGGCCGGCTTGTTATCGGTGCGGTTCGGCTGCGCCTCACGGCACCCTACGCGGCGTGGAGTGGGTAGGGTGTCAATGAGTGCAGCGAATTGCGCCGGGCCGGCGTGTCGCCACGCACGGATGTTGGTTGGGCTGCACCTGGATCGATCTCCCTGTTGACCGGGGCGCATTTTTGGCGTTGCGTTGCGGTCGCGTAGGATGCAGGGTCCATATTCGAGGACCCTTATGGAGCCCAATCGGAAGCTGATCCCCGGATACGCGAACGCAAAGGCCACCCGCGCCTACGCCGAGGAACACATGGCGGCAGGTCGTGTCGCCGACGGCCATTACAGCGAGTTCACCCGCGCGAAGATGCGGCTCTCGAGCCTCGGTGTCGGAACCTTCGGAGGCGCCGCGACGCCCGAGGTCGACGCCCGCATCAGCGCCGTGGTCGCGCGGGCCCTCGGCGCGGGAATCAATGTGATCGATACCGGCGCGCACTACCGCTACGGGCGTTCGCTGGCGGCTGTTGGCGGCGGGATGCGCACGGCGCTGGCCGCGGGCGTGCCGCGCGAGGCGATGTTTCTGATCGGCAAGGGTGGGTTCCTGACGCTGCGCGGGGGTCCGCCGGAGGACATGTCGGCCTGGTTCGAGCGCGAGATCGTTGCCCAGGGTCTGGGTTCCAGGGCCGATCTCGCGAAGGGCGCGCATCTCCTCACGCCAGAATACCTGCACTATCAGATCGAGTTGACACGCAGCCTGATCGGGGTCGAGACGCTGGACGCCTTTCTGATCGATCAACCCGAGGTGCATATCCCGGAGGTCGGCAAGGAGGCGACCAACCGCAAGCTGGAACCGGTGTTTGAAATGCTGGAACGCGCCGTGCGCGACAATCGTATCCGGAGCTACGGCATCACGACGTTCGAGGGCTTCCGGGTCGAGACCGATGCGAAGATTTTTCAGTCGCTGACCTCGATGCAGGGCCTCGCCGAGCGTGCCGCGCAGGCGGTCACCGGTGACGACATGGCACGGCACCACTTCAAGTTGGCGATGCTGCCCTTCAACCAGGTGATGCTCGAGGGGTTCACCCGGTTCAATACTGCCACTGGCAAGGGCAACGTGGCTTCGGCGCTGCAGGCAGCGCACCAGTTGGAGGTCTTCATGATGGCCTCGCACACGCTGCTGAAAGGCCATCTTGCAAGCCAGTCGGTGGATGTCGTCGCGCAGCGGCTTGCGGATTATCCGAACCCTGCCCAGCGTGCGTTGCAGTTCAACCGTTCGACGCCGGGGCTCGGCACCGCATTGGTGGGAATCAGCACGCCGGAACACCTGGACGACCTGCTTGCGGTGGCCGCGCGCGGGCTGCTGGAGCGCAAGGAGTACCTAGGCATGTATCAGAAGGCGGAGTAATGGAATCGGACTTGAAACCCCTTGAGTTTCCGGCCATCCAGCGGCTGCTCGAGCGACTGTCCGCGACGCCCTACGGCGCCGATGCGGCGCGGGCGCTGGAGCCGGCGCCAACGCTGGAAGCAGCCCGCGCATTGCAGGAGGCGGTTGCCATCGCACGGCGTCGGCTGGAGGCAGGCACGCTGCCGGAGCTCGGCACGCTGCCGGATGTGCGCCCGGCGCTGCGCCAGGCTTCGAATCCGGGCGCCACGCTCTCCAGTCAGGCCATGAACAATCTGCAACTGATCATGCGCGAGGGCGCGCGCCTGGCCGAGGCCCTCGCCGACACGCCAGCGATTTATCCGCAGGACCTGGCTGAACTGCGGCCACCCGCCGTTCTGGTCGCGCGGCTGGATGCGGCGCTGTATCCGGGCGGCACCTTGCGTGACGATGCGAGCCCGACACTCGCGGAGGCCGCGTCGGAGCGTCAGCGGCTGCGTGGCGACGTCGAGCAGGTGGTCCGCCGGCGTCTGGAGACCGTGTCGCCCGAGAGCGGGTCGCGACGGGTGCAATGGCACCAGGAGCGGGCGGTCATGGTCCTGCGGGCCGAGGCGGCGGGTCAGGTGAAGGGCGTACGGCGCGGTTCGGCGCTGGGTGGTCGCGATCAGATCATCGAGCCCATTGAGGCGGTGCCGCTGAACAACCGGCTCGATGCCTTGAACGAGCGGATCAACACCGAACAGCAGCGTCTGCTGCGCGAGTTGACCGATGTGGTGCGGGAATACGGTCCGTCGCTGGAACGGCTGCTGGGTGCATTGACCTGGATCGACCTGGCCTTTGCCGCCGGGCGTATGTCGCATCAGATGAACGCCCACGCGCCGTTGTTGCAAGAGGCCCCCGGGGTGGCACTGGTGGAGGCATATCATCCACTGCTGCTGCTCCAGCATGCGGAAGGCATTGGTCCACGGCCGGTGCCGCTGAGCCTCGAGCTGTCACCGGAGCGGCCGCTGCTGCTGATCACCGGCCCCAATACCGGCGGCAAGACGGTGGCTTTGAAAACCCTTGGTCTGCTGGTCACGATGGCCTGGTGCGGGTTACACATTCCGGCCGAGGGTGATTGCCGGATCGGCAGCTTCGACTGCGTGATGGTCGATGTCGGGGATCACCAGAGCCTGCTGCATCACTTGTCCACCTTCGCGGGTCATGTCGAGGTGCTGAAGCGCGTACTCGATCGCGCGACCGGGCGGAGCCTGATCCTGCTCGACGAGCTGGGCACCGGGACTGACCCGGACGAAGGTGCTGCCCTGGCGATGGCGATGCTCGATGAATTGCGTTCGCGTGGAGCCTGTGGGATCGTCAATACACATCTGGCGCCGTTGAAGGACTACGCCGCCCGGCATCCCGGAATCCTGAACGGCTCGATGCAGTTCGACGCCGAGCGGCTCGTGCCCACTTACCGGCTGTTGCCCGGTGAGCCGGGGGTCTCTTTCGGTCTGACCATTGCGCAAAAGAACGGGTTGCCCGCAACACTGGTGGCTCGAGCACGGGAGCATCTCGCAGCGTTGCCATCGATGCAGACCAGGGGATGAGCGGTCATGGGGGTGCGGGACACGGGTGGCGGATGTCGGGGCCTCCAATGGCGCAATTCGTGGCGCTCATTGGCACCCTACGCGGATCCTTCGTGGCCCGTAGGGTGCCGTGAGGCGAAGCCGAACCGCACCGATCGGCCCTGGCGTTGGCTTCCGAACGCCCTTGGGCTTCGAATGGCGCAATTCGTGGCGCGCACTGGCATCCTGCGAGGTGCGAGGGCTGGGCCGTGCCCGGATCGGGGTGTGGATTCATCAATCCTCGAATTTTCTCTCATGAGAAAATCGTGAAACCCGAGGCATTTCATATTACGATGTTAGGTCATTT
>SLHN01000004.1 GCA_007136145.1 Thioalkalivibrio sp. | reverse complement strand
ATCCCCTGCAGCCGGCCGAACTGGTGATCGACCACTCGGTGCAGGTTGATTCCTACGGCAATGTGAACTCCCTGAACCTGAACGCGGAACTCGAGTACTCGCGCAACCGGGAGCGCTACGGTTTTCTGAAATGGGGGCAGCAGGCTTTCGACACCTTCAAGGTAGTGCCGCCCGATACCGGAATCGTGCATCAGGTCAACCTTGAATTCCTGGCTCGTACGGTATTCATGGAAGAAGGCGCGGACGGCCGGTGTCGGGCCTATCCCGACACGCTGGTCGGAACCGACTCACATACGACGATGATCAACGGCCTTGGTGTTCTCGGCTGGGGCGTCGGAGGTATCGAGGCCGAGGCCGCGATGCTCGGCCAACCGATCTCCATGCTCATCCCGCAGGTCGTCGGTTTTCGACTGACCGGGAAACTTTCCGAGGGTGCCACCGCCACCGACCTGGTGCTGGTGATCGTCGAGATGCTGCGCAAGCACGGCGTGGTCGGGAAATTCGTCGAGTTCTTCGGATCAGGGCTGGGCGACCTGCCCCTGGCGGACCGTGCGACCATCGCCAACATGGCGCCGGAGTACGGCGCGACCTGCGGTATTTTCCCCATCGACGGCGAAACCCTCGAATACCTGCGGTTGACCGGCCGCGAGCCCGTGCAGATCGACCTGGTCGAGGCCTATGCCCGCGCCCAGGGCCTGTGGCGCGAGGACGACGCGCCCGATGCGCGTTATACCGACGTCCTCGAACTCGACCTTTCCACGGTCGAGCCCAGCCTTGCCGGACCGCGCCGCCCGCAGGACCGGCTGCGCCTCAGCGAAGCCGGTACCCGGGTCAGCAGCATGATCGACACCCTGCTGAAGGAACGTGCCAGCGCTCTCTCCGAACCAGTCGAGGCCGAACGCTTCGAAGCAGAGGGCGGGCACACCGCGGTGGGCGTGGAAAACCAGGCACAGGAGCCGCAACCACGCACCCGGATCAGCATGAACGACGAAGAGTTTTCGCTTGACCACGGTGACATCGTCATTGCGGCGATCACCTCCTGTACCAACACTTCCAACCCGTCGGTGATGCTGGCCGCCGGACTGGTCGCCAGGAAGGCACGGGAACGCGGCTTGAAGGTTCCACCCTGGGTCAAGACCTCGCTGGCTCCCGGCTCCAAGGTCGTCACCGAATACCTCGAACAATCCGGGCTACTGACCGATCTCGAGGCAATGGGCTTCCACGTGGTCGGTTACGGCTGTACCACTTGCATCGGGAATTCCGGCCCGTTACCGGACCCGATCAGCGAGGCGGTGCTGAAGGACGATTTGATTGTCAGCTCGGTGCTCTCGGGCAATCGGAATTTCGAGGGACGCATCCATTCCGAGGTACGCATGAATTTCCTCGCGTCGCCACCGCTGGTGGTTGCCTACGCGCTTGCCGGCACCATGACCAAGGATCTGTTGAACGACCCGATTGGCGAGGACGGCATGGGCAAGCCTGTCTACCTGAAGGACCTTTGGCCCAGCAATGCCGAGATCCAGGCTGTCGTCGCCAGCAGTGTGACCGCCACGAGCTTCAAGAACAGCTACGAAGACGTCTACCGGGGCGAGGACCGCTGGATGCGCCTGACCGCGCCCGAGGGTGACCGCTTCGAATGGAAGGAGGACTCCACCTACGTTCGCCATCCTCCCTATTTCGACGGAATGACGATGACACCGGCACCACTCACCGAAATAAAAGGCGCCCGGGTTCTGGCGCTGCTCGGTGACTCGGTGACGACCGATCACATCTCGCCGGCCGGTGCCATTCGTGCCGACAGCCCCGCCGGCCGCTATCTGGCCGGCAAAGGCGTGCAGCCCGCCGACTTCAATTCCTATGGCTCTCGCCGCGGCAACCACGAGGTGATGATGCGCGGGACGTTTGCCAATGTGCGCCTGCGCAACCTGCTCGCACCGGGAACCGAAGGTGGCGTGACACTGCACTTGCCTGATGGCAACGCCATGTCCATTTACGACGCGGCCATGCGCTACAAGGAAGAAGGAACACCTCTCGTGATCATTGCCGGCAAGGAATACGGTACCGGTTCCTCCCGTGACTGGGCAGCCAAGGGCACGCTGCTGCTGGGTGTCAGGGCAGTGATCGTCGAGAGCTACGAGCGCATCCACCGCTCCAACCTGATCGGCATGGGCGTGCTTCCCCTGCAGTTCCTGCCCGGAGAAAATGCCGCATCGCTGGGTCTGACCGGCCGCGAGGTCTACGCAATCGAAGGTCTCGATGAGGGGCGGGCCAGCCAGGTCACCGTGCGCGCCAAACGCGAGGACGGCTCGGAAATCGTTTTTCACGCGCGTGTCCGCATCGACACCCCGCAGGAGATCGACTACTTCCGCCACGGCGGCATCCTGCCCTACGTGCTCCGTCAACTCGCTGCCTGACTGCCAGCGTCGGCCTCTACCCTTCCAGGATCGTGTCGGATTGGGTGTCCGTCGCGAGCCGCGGGGAGAGCGCTTCGGCGGCATGGTGCCACAAGACGGTTGCGACCCTGATCACAGGGTCCGGCTGGCCGACGCATTCGGCCTTAGGCGATTGCCGGAAAACAAGCCACCCGGTTGCACCGGATTTTCGCTCGTCGGCAAGGCGCCCTCCCGAACGTGTGGTGGTTCCATGCAACCGGGAGGGCAACACGGCAGACGGACGAAACGACCAACAAGGCGGTAGCTTCCTTGACAGAAATCGCCTTGGCTTTCATGCCGTGCTGAAACCAAGCGTGCAGACGATGACAACGGAAATTCCCGGTGGCTTGACTTCGCACGGTAGTTCCCGACAATTCACCGCCTGCGAATCGCTGATCAGGCCGCCTCGCTCGCGGCCCCCTCTTCGCCACCGAACCATTCAAGCAACCGGGGAATCAGGGCTTCCAGTTCCAGGCTCAGCAGCGTGAACTCAGCGTCCATCCGCGCCAGATCATCCTCATTGTCCACTTCCTCAAGCGATTCCAGCACAACGTCTTCGAAGGCCAGGCGTCTGATTCCGAGTTCCGCATCAAGGACGAAACGCATCCTTTCATCGACACCCAGCGCCAGTCTGGAAACGCGTTTCCCAGCACCCAGATGGGTTCGGATCTCGTCCGACAGTAATTCGACCCCTTTCACGCGAACGCTACCGCCGTCTTCCCCGGACTCCTGCAACTCACACTCATCACCGAGTTCGAGCCCCACCGGCAGACTCTCGCCGCTCACCCAGGAGGTCATGACCGCCATTGGATCGGACTGCACCCGTGGCATAGCGACCGGCAGCGATCCCAGGGATTCCCGCAACAGGCTCAGCAGCTCCTCCGATCGAACCTTGCTCGAACTGTCGATCACGACCCAACCGCTGCGTGGCAGGATCATCGCAAGCACGTGGCTGGAACGGGTAAAGGCCCGGGGCAGCAACTCGTGGACAATCTGTTCCTTGAGCTCCTTGCGTTCCTTACGACCCACCCGACGGCTTTCGTTGTCCTCGATCAGCGCGACCTTTTCGGCCAGTTCCTCGTTCACCACCGCGGGCGGCAGCATGCGGGTCTCTTTCCGTGCGCAAAGGACCTGGGCTGAACCGCAGGCATGGGTCAATAACTTTGCACGCCGGCCAAGGGGTGGAACCCAGCCCAGCGTCTGTTGTTCCAGCTTGCCGCACGGTCGAAACGCTGTCTT
>SLHN01000185.1 GCA_007136145.1 Thioalkalivibrio sp. | reverse complement strand
AGAATAATCTCAAAAACCTCGATATCGACCTGCCCTTGGGTGAGTTGATTGTTATCACCGGAGTCAGTGGTTCGGGTAAATCCTCGCTGGCGTTCGATACCCTGTATGCCGAGGGGCAGCGGCGCTATGTGGAAACCTTCTCGCCCTATGCCCGCCAGTTTTTGGAGCGTATGGATCGGCCGCGGGTGAACCGGATTGAGGGTATCCCCCCGGCGATTGCCATCGATCAGGTTAATCCGGTGCGCACCTCGCGTTCCACCGTCGGCACCATGACCGAGCTGGCCGATCATCTGAAATTATTGTTCGCCCGTGCGGCCGTATTGTACTGCGGCGGCTGCGGGCGGCGGGTGCAGCGCGATACCCCCCAGAGCGCCGCCGATCAACTTATCCGTGCGCTGCAACCCGGCACCGCCCTGATGCTGACCTTTGCCGTCACCATCCCCCCGCGCTTTACCGAGACCGAGATCCGCGATCTGCTCAGCCAGCAGGGTTACACCCGGGTCGAATCCCTGCCGGAGGGTCATCTGCAAGTGGTGCAAGATCGTTTCCGGCTCGACGCCTCGCGCCGTGATCGCTTGCTGGAAGGGCTGGAGGCGGCGTTTCAGCAGGGTCAGGGCAGGGTGGTGGTTTATCCCCTGGATGAGCAACGCCAGCCTCTGGCGCCGTGGCGATTTTCCGCCGATTTGCACTGCCCGGACTGTGACCGCCCGTATCGAGACCCGATTCCGAATCTGTTTTCCTTTAACTCCCCGGTGGGGGCCTGCGAAACCTGTCGTGGCTTTGGCCGCACTATGGGCATCGACTACGATCGGGTCATTCCTGACCCCAGCAAAACCTTGGCCGAATGCGCCCTGCGGGTGTGGCAATCCCCCGCATACCGTGAATGTCAGGATGACTTGCTGCGCTACGCCTTACAGCGCGGCATTCCCATCAATCAACCCTGGGGTGAACTGACCCCGGCCCAGCGTGACTGGGTGATTGAAGGCGAAGGGGGTTGGGACGAGGGGGTGTGGTACGGGGCGCGGCGGTTTTTCGACTGGCTGGAGTCGCGCAGTTATAAAATGCATGTCCGGGTGCAGTTGGCCCGCTATCGCCGCTATGAGCAGTGTCCAAGCTGTGCCGGGGCGCGATTAACCAGCGAGGCGCTGTTATGGCGGCTGGGGCAGCGTGTTGAAGCCGATGCCGTGTTGCCGCCTGAGCAGCGATTTCACCCCCAGGGGATCAGCCTGTCAGTTGCACGCTTACGCACCCTGCCGGGCCTGACCCTGCATGATCTCATGCAACTGCCGATTCACCGCTGTCGGGCGTTTTGCGAGGCGCTGCACCTGCCCGCACCCCTGGATGAAGCCAGCGAGCTGCTGCTAGGGGAAATCCGTACCCGGCTGCGCTATCTGGATGAGGTCGGCCTGGGTTATCTCAGTCTGGATCGGCAATCGCGCACCCTGTCGGGCGGCGAGGTGCAGCGGATCAATCTGACCACAGCCCTAGGCACCTCGCTGGTCAATGCCTTGTTTGTACTCGATGAACCATCCATCGGTCTGCATTCACGCGATATTGATCGGATTATCCAGGTCTTGCACCGACTGCGCGATGCGGGTAATACCCTAGTGGTGGTGGAACATGACCCGCAGGTGATGCGGGCGGCGGATCGGATTCTCGACCTAGGGCCGGGGCCGGGCGAGCAGGGTGGGGAAATCGTCGCCTACGGCTCACCGGACGCCGTGATGGAGCAGCCCCGTTCGCTCACCGGCCAATACCTTCGTGGAACTGGGCGTTGGCTCCAGCCACGTCCTGCCCAACCCCCAACCGACGCGACCCCGTGGCTGCACATCTGTGGCGCGGCGGCGCATAATCTCAAACAGCTTGATGTGGCGATTCCACTGGGGCGGCTGGTGGGGATTACGGGGGTATCCGGTTCGGGCAAATCGACCTTAATCACCCAGGTGCTGTATCGCGGTGTGCTCAAACAACAGGGTCAGCCGACGGAAACCCCCGGTGAACACGCCGCCATTCAGGGCGCGGAATGTCTGGGTGCGGTGGTGCTGGTGGATCAAACCCCGATTGGCAAAACGGCCCGCTCGAATCCCTTAAGCTATGTCGGGGCGCTGGATGCGTTGCGCAAACGGTATGCGGCCGAGCCGCTGGCCAAGGAGCGTGGCTACACAGCGGGAATGTTCAGTTTTAATGCCGGCACTGGCCGTTGTCCGACCTGCCAGGGTTCCGGCTTTGAGCATGTGGATATGCAGTTTCTCAGCGATGTGTATCTGCGCTGTCCGGATTGCGAGGGGCGGCGTTATCGTCCGGAAATCTTGCAGGTCCAATGGCAACCTGCGGGTGCAGAACGCGGCTATTCCATCGCCGAGGTATTGGAACTGACGGTCACTGAGGCGCTGGCCCTGTTTGCTGATTATGCCGAATTGCAGCGCGCCTTGGCGCCGCTGGCTGCGGTTGGTTTGGGTTATCTGCGCCTAGGCCAGCCGGTGCCGACCTTATCCGGCGGCGAAGCCCAGCGCTTAAAGCTGGCCGGGCATCTGGCCAAGCAGCGCCAGACCCGAACCGGCAAACCGACCTTGTTTTTATTTGATGAACCCACCACGGGATTGCACAGTGCCGATATCGCCACGCTGCTCCAGGCGTTTACCGCGTTGCTGGCGCAAGGCCATTCACTGGTGGTCATCGAGCATCATTTAGACGTGATTGCGGCGGCGGACTGGTTGATTGATCTGGGCCCTGAAGGCGGCGAGGCCGGTGGTGAACTGGTCTGTGCCGGGACGCCAGAGCAGGTCATGGCCTGTGAGCATAGCCATACCGGTCGGGCTTTACGCCAGCATCACGCCCCTTACACGGGTACGGATAAGGTCGTGGCCGAGCTGCCGCCTGCTCTTCCCGCCCCACGCGCCCCGGTCAATGCCATCCACATCCATAATGCCCGCGAACATAATCTGCGCCATATCGATGTCACCATCCCTCACGGTCAGTTTACCGTGATTACCGGCGTGTCGGGTTCCGGCAAGAGTACAGTGGCATTTGATATTGTCTTCGCCGAAGGGCAGCGGCGTTATCTGGAATCGCTGAACGCCTATGCCCGCCAGTTTGTGCAACCGGCGGCGCGTCCCGATGTGGATGCCGTGCGCGGTATTCCACCGACCGTCGCCATTGAACAGCGCACCAGTCGCGGCGGACGTAAAAGCACCGTCGGCACGCTGACCGAGATCCAGCATTTTCTGCGGCTGTTATTCGTCAAACTCGGTACGCAACACTGCCCGGATTGTGACATCGCCATTCAAGCCCAGTCGCCGGAGGCGATTTTGGCTCGCTTGCTCAAGGTCTATCGTCGCCAGTCGATTACGCTGCTGGCTCCCTTGGTCACCGCGCGTAAGGGGTATTACACCGATTTAGCCCAATGGGCGGCGGGTCAGGGGGTTACCCATCTGCGGGTCGATGGCCACTACCAGCCCACGGCTCAGTGGCCACGGCTGGATCGGTTTAAAGAACACACCATTGAACTGCCGCTTGGCCCCTGTGTGGTCAATGCCCACCATGAGGGCGAACTGCGAGGCATGTTGCTGCGCGCCCTGGAATACGGCAAGGGCATGGTGCGGGTGCTGGCAGAGGACGGTGCCGAGTCCTTGTTTTCCAGCGAACGCGCCTGTCCCGGTTGCAGTCGCAGTTTT
>SLHN01000001.1 GCA_007136145.1 Thioalkalivibrio sp. | reverse complement strand
GGTAACTCAACGGAAAGGTGACAACAGCGATCGCGGGATCTAATCTCAGAGGTGGTTTCACGGTCGCCGGGCATCGGGCGAGGGCCCGCGATCCCTTCACGTCCGGACGCGCAAACCATGCATCCTGCCCTGTGCACGGAACCCCCGCGTCGACGACCCAGGAGTTGCCATTGATGCTTGCTCGACTTGTCCCGCCCCTGGTCCTTGCGATGTTCCTGTCAACGGTCGCACAGGCGGATGCGCTGCTTCGCTTCATGGACAGCGAAGGCGATTTCTCGGAGATCCTTGTCAAGGCCCCTTACGCGCGCATGGATATCATCAATGGCGGCAGCGGCGGCTCCGGTTTCATGCTTTTCAATGCCGACGACCGCTCCCTCTACATCGTCGATCAGGGCAGCCGCACCTACATGGCGTTCGACGAACGCGCGATCGACGCGCAAATGCAGGCCATGGACCAGATGATCGCGGACATGCGAGCCCAGATCCAGCAACTCCCCGCCGAGGCCCGCGCCGAGCTGGAAGCGCAGATGGGTCTCGGGGTGGAAAGCGGCCCGCTGACGGTGGAACAGGAGGTGACCGGCCGGGAACACGACATCGGCAACCTCCGCTGCCGGGAAACGGAAATCATCGTCGGCGGCAGAGTGCGGAGTATCGCCTGCGTTGCCACTCCCAACGAACTCGGGTTGTCGCCTCGGGACTTCGGAACGTTTCATTCCCTGATGGGGTATCTGTTCGATTTGTCCCGCCGGGCCCTGGATGCCGGTGGGCCGCTGGCTCGGGCCATGGGCTCCAACGTGATGCCTCCACTCGACGGTGTACCGCTGGAGGTACGTGATGTACACGATGGCGTCACCACCCGGCTGGCTGGAGTCTCGACCGATACCCTGAGCCCGGAGTTCTTCCGCATCCCCCCGAATTATCGGGAGCGCGACCCACTCTGATCCTTGCCATGCCTCCGCATTTCCAACTACCGATCTCCCTGCTACTCGCCGTTTTCATCACGGCCTGCGCGGGCAAGCCCTCGGTGCCGAGCCAGCAAGGGCCTTCGACGGATGCGGGACATGCCGTAACCGAGGCCGGTCTGAGCCGAACCGAGGTCGTGCTTGCGGCACTGGGACATCTGGACGCCCCGTACCGCTATGGCGGCCTCGATGCCAACGGGCTCGACTGCTCGGCGCTGGTACAGCGGGTCTACCGACAGGCCGGATTCACCCATGTGCCACGGACGACCCGGGAACAAGCCCGTGCCGCGCAGCAGGTACCACCGGATTCGCTACAGCCAGGCGATGTCCTGTTCTTCGCGGCGCGCGGGAATCGAATCGACCACGTGGGAGTCTTCATAGGTGACGGCCGATTCATCCATGCCCCGAACGCTCGCAGCCAGGTTCGTATCGAACCCCTCGCCTCCTCGTACTGGCAGCCGCGACTCCGCCAGGCAGGCCATTTCTTCGAATAGCCAAATCATCACAAGGAATTCACCATGTCCCTCCTCCGCTTCACAATTCTTTCCGCACTGCTGTTCTCGACCATCGCGCACGCACAGGAAATGGTGTTTGAATCCGAGGAACGACGGATTTACTCGATCGAAGGCGAATATGCGTTCTACCGCGAAATGCTGGAATCGGCGATCACTGACGAAGGACTCGTGATCAACGCGGTCGGCAATATCGCAACCATGCTCGAACGCACCGGCGCCGACCTGGGGGGCAAGAGCCTCTATTTGCACGGCGAGTCACTGGAATTCTGCAGCGCGATCTACTCCCGCCGCATGATGGAGGCCGACCCGCACAGCATCGTCTTCTGCCCCTACGTGATCGCTATCTACGAACTGACGACCGAACCCGGCACGATCTACATCGGCTATCAGCGACTCCCCATCGTCGACGACGAAGACACCAACAAGGCCCTGCAGGACGTCGAGGACCTCGTGGATCGCATCACCAACAACGCGATGTTGTTCTGAGCCCCCGGTTCCGGGCGTTCTGCCGCCCGATGGCACGACGAGCCCAACGCCAGAATCAACGCAAGTCAGCCCGGACGACGCGCATGCGCCGGGCGGAAGGCTTGGACGCGGGTCGGGTCCGTTTCCAGGTACGGCCCACCGATCAGGTCCACACAATAGGGGATTGCCGGAAAGACAGCGTCCAGACACTCGGCAATCGCGGAAGGCTTGCCGGGAAGGTTGACGATCAGCGTGGTGCCCCGAATCCCCGCGGTCTGGCGCGAGAGTATCGCAGTGGGCACGTGCCGCAGCGACACCGCGCGCATCTGTTCGCCGAACCCCGCCAACATCTTGTCGCAAACCGCCTCAGTGGCTTCAGGCGTCACGTCCCTCGGCGCCGGTCCGGTACCTCCGGTGGTGACGACAAGACAACAGCCTGCTTCATCGCAGAGGGCCGCGAGGGTCGCCTCGATCCCTTCGAGATCGTCGGGAATGACCCGAGGCACCGGCTCCCAGGCCGAAATCAGCGCCGCTTCCAGCCACGCCTGGATCGCGGGACCACCCTCATCTTCATACTCGCCCCGGCTCGCGCGGTCGGAGACCGTGACGATACCGATGCGGGCAGGCGTCGGATTGACCATGTTCGTTCCTCGTTTTCCGATTGACGGCCGCAGCCCGGCACTGCGCCGGTACCATTCGGCTATGCCTCACGGCACCCTACAATTCCTGAATTGCACCGTTCGAGGCCCGGAGGCCGGCCGACGTGGTATCGGTGCGGTTCGGCTGCGCCTCACGGCACCCTACGCGGGTTCTTTCACGTCAACAGTACCCGTCTCATCCCAAGGTATCGTGGAGTTCCACGTATTCGCGCGTGACCTTGTGCCGGGGGTCCAGGTGAACGACCGGGCGCGAATGTTGATGCGATTCCCGGATTTTCACCGACGCCGACAGGTACGGAATCAGCACCGGCAACCCTTCGGCCGTGAGTTCCTCGACGATCCTCCGCGGCAACGATGCCCGCGCCTGAAACTGGTTCACGATGATGCCTTCGATCATCAGACCATGGTTGTGATCCTGCCTGATCTCCTGGACGTTCTCCAGAAGCGAGTAGAGCGCACGCCGGGAAAAATCATCACAATCGAACGGGATCAGGCAGCGATTCGCCGCGATCAGCGCCGATTTCGTATAGAAATTCAGGGCCGGAGGCGTATCGATCCAGATTCGGTCGTAACGATCGCCCAGTTGTTCCAGCGCCTCGCGGAGCTTGTAGATCTTGTAGCGTGATTCCAGTTTGCCCTGAAGGTCCTCGAGGTCCGGGTGCGAAGGCATCAGGTCGAGCCCCGGAAACGGGGTCGCGGTCGCGAATTCGGCGCTGTCGCGAGGGTTGAACTTGAAGTTCAGGACCTGATCGAAAAAATCGAGCAGGCTAGGCGTCGATCCCGGCCCCGACTGCCCCAGCAGGTATTGCGTCGAATTCCCCTGCGGGTCCAGATCCACCACCAGGGTTCGTCGACCCTGTTCTGCCCCGATGGCCGCAAGGTTGCATGTGATCGTGGATTTTCCGACGCCGCCCTTCTGGTTGAATACGACCCTGCGCATGCGTGGATCCCCCTGCCCCGGTGTGCCGATTGTGCCAACACTCGCAGCCCCGAACCACCCCTTAGCTTGAAAGATGTAGGGTGTCAATGAGCGCAGCGAATTGCGCCGCTCGAGGCACCGAGGCCTGGGTAGGCGAGGCCGGCGTGGTATCCGTGCG
>SLHN01000219.1 GCA_007136145.1 Thioalkalivibrio sp. | reverse complement strand
GGGCAACTGGCCTCCCCAGGCTACCGTGACCTCGGATGCGGCGGGAAGATCGATGCGGTAACGCCCTGCCGCGACCGTTTCGACGGGAACACCGGTACGCCCGGTGCGGGCCCCGCGCACTTCGAGCTCGTCGAGCAGATGGAACTCATGCCGCCCTGCTGGCAGAAGCAGCGACAGTTCGCCGGAGATTTCCCTGGCTTCCGGGTCCAGTGTCAGGTCGATCCGCCAGTTCGGCGTTTCGCCCTGGACAGGAGCGGATGCCAGCAGCAGCGCCAGGATGAGGAAAGGCGCGGCAAGAGCGCGGGTCATGGTCATCGCGTTGTCCATGCGGGAGTGAACGGGTATCGGTGCACAGGCTGGGCTCGTGCGATCTTCGTCTCGTGCGGCATTGCGATCGAGCGTTCCGTGTCGAGCGGGTGTCCGCTGTTCCGGCAAGCGTTACTCGGGATCGTTTGCTGGCGGGAAGCGCGCGAGGAGCTCGATCTCGGTGCCATCGCGCAGCACGGTCAGGGGCAGGACATGGCCCGGCTGCTGGCGTCGGACGATTGCCACCAGGTCTCCTGGTGCGTCCAGGTCGATACTCGCGGCTTTGACCACGATGTCCTCCGCCTCGATCCCTGCATCCGCGGCCACGCTGTCCGGCATCACCGCCTGCACTCGCACACCGGCGGGGTCGTCGTCGATACGTACGCCAAGGAGAAGGGGTCGGGACGGCTCGTAACGGTCGCCGCTGGCAACGACGAACAGCGCATCGGCGATTCCGGCCTTCGGTCTGGCGCAATCCTCGGTGGCCTCGCGCGGCAGCAGCACCCGGGTGTTGCCGATACCGAGATCGCGTAGCTGATGCGGTACGCCGTGGCCGTATTCGAGATGGCCAGACCCCATCAGGCCGACGACCATCGAGCCCCGCGCGGCGGCTTCGGCGATCCCGGCAGCCATCGCTCGATCCCAGACGAGCTGTCCGGCGACGAAGCGCTCGAAGTCGGCTTCCGCATGGTGGCTCGACGGATGTTCCTCGAACACCCTGCTCAGCGACGCGCGGTAGGCGTCGGTTGCTTCCGCCGGGGGCGGGATGTCATATCGTTCGTCGGCGGGAACCGAATCCCAACCATCGTGCGCCAGGCGCCGCACCAATGACCGGTCCAGGTTGATCGCCACCACAGGCACGCGATGCATTCGCGCGAAGTGCAGAATCGGGAAATAGAGATCGGCGTCGAAGCCCCAGGCCCTGTCCCAGCGGCTTTGCAGGAGAAACTCCCGTTCGTCCAGTTCCCCGGCGACCCAGGCGTCCAGGGCCGGCTGCGCTTCGCGAGGCAGCATCTCCAGTCCGATGACCAGATCCGGCCTTTGCGCATGCAATGCGGCCAGCGCGTGCAGCTGCCAGCGGTGGTGTTCCAGGCGATCGTGGCGCTCGCCCAGCAACACGACGTCGGCGGCGGCGGCGTCCTCGAACAAGGCATCGGGAGTGAGCGGTTCACCCTTGCCATCGAGCCACTGACCCGGTGTCGGGCAGCCAGCGGAAACCAGCCCCGAAACGAAGAAGAGCAAGACCAGGAGACCGGGGAGGAGAGCTTGGCCAAGGGATCGGAAGCAGGATGTCATCGGAGGTTCCAGGCTTGGGCGATGCGCTTGGGAGTCCGGTAATGCCGGGAAGTTCGATCGTCGGTCCTCACGCGTCAACAACGAGCCCTCCCGCCAGGTCACGGTCGACTTGGCGGCGGATCCTCCGGAGTAACATTTCGGATCGACGGGTCGCGGAAACGACTCAGTGTTTCCCCTCCGACTCTGGCGGGTCAAATGCCTTGTACAGCAGTAGCCCCAGTAAACCGAGGATGACCAGAACGGATGCACCCAATGCGACGATGGTGAGATACAAGATTGCGTCGCCGTATTCCATGACAGACCCCCCATGAATCGGCATCAATGCCACACCCAGGATAGGGCTTCGTGCCCGTTGCACGCAAGGTTTTCTTGCGGTTGCGTGGAAGCTTTCGAAGCTTCGGAAGCTCGGATTCGATTGCGAGACAGGGTAAACTGAAGCGGTGCGTAGGGGTTGTTTTTTGCGTAGGCGGGTCCGCCGCGTGTCTGCCGCTGGCCGGCATCCGACGGAATCGACGACAATGTGCGCGTCCACGCGGGGAGACCATTAATGACAGTATTCGTTTCTCGCCTTGTGCAGGGGGGGATTTTCGTCGTTTGTGGCCTCCTGTTCATGGGATCCGCGGCGTCGGTGACCGCGGGATATGGCGAGTCCAAAACCAAAGAGATTTATCACGTCATCGAAAGTTCGGTTGCGCAGTACCAGCATGGCCTGGATGAGCTGCGCAATGGGGAGTTCAGCGCTGGATGGTCTCAGATTTCCGAGGCTATTGCGGCCCTTGAACAGGCCGGAATAGCCTGTGCGGAGCTTGCGGGTTGCGAGGTACGGCGCTTCATGACGGCCTATCACGACCTGCTCACACTGCGCAGTGAAGCACTTGCCGGAGCAGGCGAAGGCTTCATGGAGGGCGATGGCCAGTGGGAATATTCCGAGGAGAGTGTTGCGATAAGGCAACCTCCTGGCGATGGTTCCCGGGTTCACGTGATCAACGGGCCAGGTCTGGACGAGTTCTTCGAGGACAACAGCCTGGTTCGGGCGGCACTGCATGAATGGCTGACATGGATGCGCCCCACGCTGATCGACGCTTACGAGAATTACATGCACATGCGTCACCTGATGTGGCCCGTGTACGAAGAGGCAGGAATGCCGGAGGCTTTGCTGTTCGGTATTCTGGCGAAGGAATCCGGGGGACGGGTCCATTCGGTCTCCCGGGCCGGAGCGGCGGGGCCGCTGCAATTCATGCAGCAGACAGGGCTTCGGTTCGGGCTTGGTACCGAGGACGGGTTCGATCAGCGCTTTGATCCGCAGCTTTCGACACGCGCGAATGTGGCCTATCTGCGAGAACGGTTTGCTGAATTCGACGGTGATTTGGCGCTGGCACTGGCAGCCTACAACGGTGGCGAGACCAGAGTACGACGGCTCGCGCGCGGTGCTTCCGATCCCAGTTTCTGGAACCCGGAGGTTTTCCGTCGGCTTCCGCGCGAGACCCAGGAATACGTGCCTTACGTCCTTGCCGCAGCCTTGCTGTTCCAGAATCCGGAGAAATATGGGGTCTCATTTCAGAATGTGACGCCGGTACCGCTTCCAGCGAAAGAACCCGCCGAGATATCGCTTGTAGCACCATTGACATTGAGTGAACTTGCCATCTGTGTCGGCCAGAGCGGCAGCCGGTCCGGCTGGTTTCGCACGCTTCGAAACCTCAATCCCCGCCATGAGCACGATGTTCGGCTGCCGGCCGGTTCGACGGTGTGGATTCCGGCAACGCTCGTGAACAGGTATGAACAGCACTGCGTCGATGGCGCCATGCTCGAATTGGCGAGGAATCTCCATGCTTCGCGCGACGAACGGCGGGCCATTTTCGCCGTGCGTACCTATGTTGTTCGCCGCGGCGATACCATTTCGACAATCGCGGCCGAGCAAGGATGCCCAAGCTCGCGGGCAATCGCGGAGGCGAACGGTGTCCAGGGTCCGCGTTACCTGATCAGGCCGGGGCAGGAATTGAAGCTCAGCGGTTGCAGCGCTTCCTGACTGCACGAACCCGGCATGCTGCTGGTCACTGGTCCTGCGTGTGTTGTCCCGTCAGCACTGGAGCCGCCCGCGGGCTCGCAGAGCATCGAGTACACGGTCC
>SLHN01000102.1 GCA_007136145.1 Thioalkalivibrio sp. | reverse complement strand
TCGTGCGGATCGATTCCTTTATGCCGCGAAATCCGATGGCCGCAACCGAGTCCGCCCCAAGGAGCGATAGATTGGTTTCTGTGGTCGCACAGGTACAGGAGATCGCAATGTTGACAGTCGGCACCATCAGGGAGATTTGGCGGTATCCGGTCAAGGGAATGGCGGGGAGCAGCTCGACTCCTGCGAGGTCAGTGAGCGTGGGTGATGTGGTCTGCCTGATCTGACCCCGGGGGACAGTCATTGGCAGTTGCGGAACCCCCGCGCCGGCGGGTCTGATGGCGCGGGGGCTGAACACGTAACCGTTGGCGATGGCGTGGCTATCTCACTTCGATGTGCAGTGACAGCTCTTGCCAAGGGGGCCGCAAGTCAGCCCATCGGTGCAGTGGGCGGCGAAGTTGTCACAGCCTTTCCAGTGGGGGCCGTTCCAGCAATAGCACTTGGTCGAGAAAGGCGGGCACCAGATCCCTTGTCCTCCACCCGGCGCGGCGAGCGTAGTGGGGCCCGCACGCCCCGATGCCGGGACGTCTCGAGCCGCGGATTGCCGACACCAGTTCTGCAACGCCGCCATTTGTTCCCGAGGGATCCTTGTGACCGCGCGCCCTTCGCTGCGAGCGAAGTTTTCGGCCGCGCAGATCCGCTCCGTTTCGGGTTGCGCTCGAAAGGTCGTTTGGGACTGCGCGGTTGGGACTGTGGCCAGCAAGAGTGCCAGGGCGAGGAATGCCGAGAAAGCGCGAAGTGTGTTGCGGATCATAGGTCACCTCCCGGATTGGCTGAGACGGGGGAATGGGCCAAGTGGGCGATCCAGCGGGTTGCGCCGCTGCTACCCAAGTGCTCCCATGCACTGAGTATAGTAAGAAGGAATCAGAAGTGATCTGCGGACCATTCGCATCCGGGGGTAGCTCTGCACGCCGTGGTTCCTCACGCCTGTAGTGGCTCGAGGGCCGAATGGACGCACCCCGGTCGAACCGGGGCGCCCAAGGCCGAGAACCGGGTTCAATGGAAGAAGATCATGTCCTCCATTGCCGGGGCGAATACCCGGTAGTAAGGCGGGAGCCTGGCAAGATGGGCCAATACTCCCTCGTCGTGCACCTTGCGCAGTTCCGGATTGACGCCGGTTAGCGCAAGGCCAAAGGTGAGCGTGTCCGGGCTTTCCCACTCTGTGTGAACCAGGTATTCCCGCGGACCGCCGATCGGGATCGGTGGCCCGTCATAGTCTTTGCCAAATTCTCCGTAGTTGGTGCGGCGCGATTTCGGTGGGTTCGCCCCGAGGGTCTGCAGAGATTCCCAGAAGGCCGGCGGCTCCAGCTGAAACGTGCTCAGTGCTGTCTCGCCCTGCTTTTCAAGGATCATCCAGCCGAGCATCCCCGGGGCATTGTTCTTGAGCATGTCCAGTGTCTTGACGGCACCTTCGAGGAAGGCCTGCTCCTTGCCTTCCTGTACGTGGTGCTCGCCCAAAGCGACGAGCCGGCGCATCGCCAGGCGAACCTTGGGCGGCGGCTCGTTCGCAGCGAACGCCGCCCCCATCACCCGTGGTACGTCGGTCATTCCCACCAACGGAGGCATGTCGGCTTCCACGATCGTGTACACGGGCTCCGTGGGCCCCTCGACCACCATATCGAGGCAGCCAGCGCAGAGCTCGAAGATGCGGTCGTATTGTTCGTAGTGCATCCGTTCGTGCGCCTCGGCATTTTCCCAGATCGTGTACTGCCAGAGATTGAGAGGGTTGAGATGCAGGTTGGTTGGTGATTCCATCACCGCCTCGATGCTGTCCGCGGTGATTACCTGGGCGGCGCCGAAACGTCCTCCCAGTGGATGAGTGCCCGTCTGGACAAAGGCGTGAAAACCGAGAAACCCGGGTTCGTTCGCGGTTGTCAGACACACCTTCGGGCCGATGTGATGCATCTTCTCGAAGCTCGACGGGTGATTGACGATAGCAGCCTTGTTGATCGCGAGTGCTGCACCCTTCTTGGTGCCTTGAAGCATCGTTCGCACCTCCTGCGTTGTAGGTCAGTGGTTGCTCCGTTCCAGGGCCTTTAACTCGTTGCGACCGTCATGAGCCCAGAAGTTCCTCGTTCAACCCCGACCACCGTGTCGCGTGGTCTTGCGGTCGCTGGCATTCGGACGGAAGCTTGTCCCGACGCAGCTGAATCCGAGCGATGTCCCGATCGACTGAACGCTGTCGCGGGATGGAAGGAGAGTCTTATGACCGAGCGTTATGTTATGGCCATCGATGCCGGCACGACCGGGATCACCGTGCTGGTGTTCGATCATGCCGGCCGCATTCGTGCCAGGGGCTATTCGGAATTTGCCCAGCACTACCCGCGCGCGGGCTGGGTCGAACACGATGCCGAGGAGATTCTGATGGTGACTCTCGGGGCCATCGGTGAGGCGTTGCGCGTGGGCGGCCTGCGCACCTCCGATCTTCAAGCCATTGGAATCACCAACCAGCGGGAAACGGTGGTCCTGTGGGAAAAATCCAGCGGCAAGCCGGTGTGCAGGGCGATCGTCTGGCAGGATCGCAGGACCGCGAGGGACTGCGGCGAGCTGCGCGAACGGGACCTGGAAGACTGGGTTCAGGGCAAGACAGGATTGCTGCTGGACCCGTATTTCTCGGGTACCAAGGTTCGCTGGCTGCTAGACCGTGAACCCGCTCTGCGCGAGCGCGCCCTTCGCGGTGAAATCGCTTTCGGTACCATCGATTCCTGGCTGGTCTTTCGGCTGACTGGCCGGCGGGTCCATGTGACCGATTACTCGAATGCTTCGCGAACACTCCTGTACAACATCCATGAACTCCGATGGGATAGTGAGTTGCTTGACATCTTCGGGGTGCCGGAAAGGATGCTGCCCGAGGTGTTGCCGTCGTCATGGGTTTATGGGGAAACGGACCCGGAGTTGTTTCCAGGCAGGCATCCGATCCCGATTGCCGGGATCGCCGGGGATCAGCAAGCCGCCCTGTTCGGCCAGGCCTGCTATCGACCCGGGATGGCCAAGAATACCTACGGTACCGGCTCGTTCGTGCTGCAGCACACCGGCACCATGGCCGTACCGAGCCAGCAACGGATGCTGACGACGATTGCCTGGGGAATTGGCGAAGAGCCTGTGGAATATGCTCAGGAAGGCGCGATCTTCGTCACCGGCGCAGCGGTACAATGGTTGCGCGACGGACTGGAGATGATCGGCAATGCGGCCGAGACGGCCGAGCTCGCGGCTTCGGTGCCCGACAGCGAAGGGGTTGTCTTCGTGCCCGCTCTGACCGGCCTGGGTGCGCCGCACTGGGACCCCTACGCGCGCGGACTGCTGGTGGGTATCACCCGGGGCACGAACCGGGCGCACGTGGCACGCGCGGTTCTCGAGAGCATTGCGTATCAGACCCGCGATGTGCTCGAGGCCATGCAAAGGGATTCCGGCATTCGGCTGACGGAGCTCCGTTGCGATGGTGGCGCGGCGCTGAACCCGGTGCTGATGCAGTTCCAGGCGGATATTCTCGACAGCGCGGTAGTGGTCCCCGAAATTTTTGAAACCACCGCGCTTGGCGCGGCCTACCTGGCGGGTCTGGCCACGGGATTCTGGGAAAGCCGCGAGGAACTTGAAGGACAATGGCGCGTGCGCAATCGCTACACGCCGCAGCTACCGGGATCGAAGCGGGAGAGTGGATACAAGCGGTGGCAGCGCGCGGTCGCATTATCGCGGGGCTGGGCGCGCGATGAAGATTGAGCCTCGATCGATGATCCCGAAAACAGG
>SLHN01000010.1 GCA_007136145.1 Thioalkalivibrio sp. | reverse complement strand
TTCATGAAAGTTAGCACGGAAACTCCGCACGTTGGAGCGGGCGGCCTTGAACACCATCGTCATCGCGAGGAGCGCAGCCTTTAGCCGCGAGCGCAGCGTGGCGGGACGTGGCGATCCAGACGGAGATCGTTCTCACGGCGCCGCTTGGATTGCCGCGCTGCGCTCGCAATGACGACCGAGGCAGAGCAGAGCAGAGTCGCTCACGCTGCGGAGGTTTCGCGCTAATCGGCATGGCCATCGAGGAGAACGATCGGATCCTCGGTCAGTTGCACATAGGCTTTGTAGAGAGCGCTGATGTTATTGATATACGCAACCGGCTCGCTGCCCCGGACATAACCGTGGCGCGCCTGGGAAAAGTACTTCCGCTGAGACAGCAACAGCATCGCTTTCTCCACATTGTCGAACCAGCGATCTTGATCCCAGCCCTTCTGGGCAGCCAGGCGGCGTGCGTCCATCAGGTGCCCCAGCCCAGCGTTGTAGCCAGCAAGCGTGAACCAGACCCGGTCGGCGACGGGAAGATCCTCGGGAAAACGCTGTCGCACCCAGTCGAGATAGAGGATACCTCCACGGATATTGTCCGCGGGGTTCTTTATGTTCGTCACGCCGACCTGTTCGGCCGTGCGCGGCATCAGTTGCATGAGCCCGACCGCACCCATCGTCGAACGGGCCTCGGGATCAAAACGACTCTCGTGATACATCTGCGCAACAATCAGGCGCCAGTCGAAATCGTGAGCCTCGGCGTAGCGGCGCACCAGGTCATCCCATGGGGATAACTGCCCGGTCGCGCGAACCCGCTCATCCATCTGCCGGCGAATCCTGCGCTCGTCCTCGAAATAGCGTCGGTACAGAATGTTGTAGAACGTGCTGCGGTGCTCCTTGCGAAAGAACTCGTTCAAGGCCGTCAGCAGGGCCTCATTCGACGTGTGCACTGCCCAGGCATGAGGAACTGGCGAACCAACCTCGAACTGCCGAACAATGTCGTCACGGCGAGCCAGCTCCACCCCGAGCAGATGCGCCTCGGCCACGGCATGATCGAACTCTCCATCGACGAGCCTGTTGATCACATCCTCGAGATCGCCACCGGTTCCCGGCAGCGGCACCAGGGAAAAATCATGGTCTCCCGACAGGATCTCCATTTCACTCCACAGGACGCTCTCGCGGGGAGCCGCAACCGTGCTACCGGCCAGATCATCCCAGCCCGTGAGTGCTCCTGCGGTATTCGGACTGACAAGGTATGGCTGCGCGTGATGCCAGGGATCCGTGAACGCTATGTCATGCAAGTCCCCGATGATACCGGGTTCCAGGAATCCCCCGGCAATGTCAGCACGTCCCTCCTCCAACCAGTCGAGCGCTACGTCCGGATGGGGTGGCACAACCACCTCAAGGCGCATCCGGTGCTCCTCCGCAAACCGCCTTGCGAACTCGTATTCGAATCCAACGAGTTCGCCACGCCAAAGGAAATAGGAGGCGGCGGCGTTGGGCAGAAGAATGCGCAGGGTGCGCCGAGCCTGCAGTCCGGGAAGGTCGTCGAGGTAGCGGGCCTCGCGCGGACGGGTCAGTTGCTCGGTGGTCAGGAACCGATTGAGCGCCGCAAGCAACTGCGGAGTTTCGGGACGCACCGCCCAGGCGATCGATTGCCGGTCCCCGAGCGCGAAAGCGATACGGAGATCGTCGCGATAACTCAGGTACATCTCGGCAATGTTGCTGTCACGGACCGTGGCGTCGATCTCGCCAGCAACGAGCATATCCAGCGTCGTCTCGTCATCGAAATGATCGAGAGCAGGAAGAAGGTGTATCTCAGGATGTTCGGCCCGCAGTGCGCCCAGGGTCTCCCAGAACGAAGTTGCCTGATCGACCATGACCCTGCGCCCCGCGAGGTCGTCGATCGACCCGATGCTCTCGTCCTCCGCCGCTACGAGTACCACCTCGTGCACATGATCGATGGCCAACGAGAAATCCACTCGCTGCCGCCGGCTTTCGGTCACAGTGAGGTTCGCGGCTATGATATCTGCCTTGCCCTGCTCCAGCAAAGGCAGCATTTCACTGAGGCGAAACACCGGCACCAGTTCGAGACGCAGTCCCAGCGAAACGGCAAAAGCCTCGGCAAGCTCCCGCTGCTGCCCCACTGGAGAGCCTGCTCGTGGCAAGGATGGTTCACCAAGAGCGGTACCTGGGACGATTACCCGGAGCGTGCCGCGCTCCAGAAGGACATCGAGATCCCCGGTCTCGATACTCATTCGGGACGGTGTTTCAGGTCCCTGCTCCCCACAGCCAGGCGTAGCGAGAAAAAGCAAGGTGAGCATTACAAACCAGCGTGCAAGCATCGGCGATCCCGGGCCATCGAGAGAAGCAGCCTTTATTTATAGCCGATAGCGGCCTGGTTCTCCTGCATATCAGACATGAGAATCGGGCCAACGCGAGATTCTCGCGTTACCTGCCATGACCCCAGCAACCTGTCGGACCTGGTGGCCTGTCGGACTTGAGATGCTCCTGCTTCGCCGGTGGGATAGCGGATAGCCTGACCCGCGACGTTGCGCAATACGCTGTGAAGCCAACGGGCGATCCCGAAAGGATTATTGCCGGCCGAGTATTGCCTCGCACCTGAAGACAAGGTGTGCGGGAACCGGGCCGAACCTGGCCCATGAAGGTGACGTCCAAGCGCCGCGTGAATGACGTCAGAGCCTGAAGTGCTCGCGTGGTTCCACGAGGCCAAACGCCTGCATCGACGCCGGACAACCGTGGAATACTGAACTTTCGGCCAGAATCGACCGCGAAGGGAAAAACCCGTCAGAAGAACAGCATTACGCTGACCGAGGCCATGATCGGTGCACCCGCAACGATGGCCAGGGTCAGTACGCACACGGAGCAATCTTTGAAACGACCGGAACGAAAGATTTTCAACGCTGATCTCCACATAATCCAAACTGAAGTCGCTTTGGCGCCTGGTCGCAGAGCCTGACAGAATAAACACCGTGCCGCAACCATGGGACATCGACAGTTGCCGGAACCGAGCGATACCGGGAACAAAGGCAAGCTTACCCGTCGATAACGGCAAGCAGTCTAGAATTCATGGCTCCAGAAAAGCATGATCCATGTCATGGAACCCGATGATTGCGCGAGCACCCTGACACCCGTCGGTTCCCGTGCTCGTCGCAGCATCGGGTATGCTGCAAGGGTAATTCGATCGTCAGGAGTCACTCGATGATGGCCACGAGGCAAACCATGGATGCGCTCGATACCGCGGAACGCGTCTGCTCCAGACGCGGCGTGCGTCTTACCGCTCTGCGCCGTCGCATCCTGGAACAGGTATTGCGGACCGACGGAGTAATCAAGGCCTACGATTTGATCCACAACCTCAGTTCCGCTGACCACAGTATCAAACCACCCACGGTCTACCGCAGCCTGGCTTTCCTGCTCGAACAGGGTTTCATCCACCGCATCGAGAGCCTGAACGGGTTTGTCGCGTGCAATCACCCGGGCGAGGCCCACGAAACCCTGCTGATGCTTTGCCGTGCGTGCGGGCACATTCAGGAGATGCATCTCGAAAACATCAGTCTCGCGCTCGATCACGCAGCCGAGAATCAAGGTTTCGCCATCAGCGCCAAGGTCGTCGAGCTGCATGGTCTCTGCAGGGACTGCCAACGCGCCGGCAGGAAACCGGGCGCGACTCTCTGAACTCCCGAGCCCTGAGCGACCCCACCGATGTCTCCAGGCACTCCGCCGCAAGGCAACGGCGCGCCGCTGACTGCGATGCCGCCATTACTCCGGCACGATTCCCAGGTCGTGATTCTGGGCAGCTTTCCCGGAACCGCTTCACTCCGGGCACGAGAATACTATGCGCATCCCCGCAATCAGTTCTGGTCCATCATGGGCAGACTGTTGCAGCACCCGCTACCCAGTCAGTCCTACGCAGAGCGGACGCGCTGCCTGCTTGATCATCGCATCGGGCTCTGGGATGTCTATGCGAGCTGTCTGCGCCATGGCAGCCTCGACTCCGCGATTCGCTCACCCGTGCTCAACGATCTCAACACCCTCCGGGTAATGGCACCGGATCTGCGTCTGGTGATTCACAATGGCGCGGAAAGTGCGCGGCGCATCGGGGAAATCGAGCAACTGGGCCTTCCGGCGGTACGTCTGCCGTCAACCAGTCCGGCCAACGCCCGGATCGATGTGGAATCCAAGCTGGCCCTTTGGCGCGAGGCACTGGCCAGAGCAGGGGTGCTTCCAGGGAGACCGTAGGATTCGCGCCCATCTTGGGCAGGCGGAGATCGCCCGGCCCGGATCCTTTGGCCGGACCTCGCCCACGAACATAGTGCTGGGGGACAACGATGGGCCAAGGGAATCCGCGCGCAGTGCGGCGTCCGCGGGCAAGCTCCGATGGTAGGTTTCCGCTTGGCAAGCACTGGAGCGGCTTGCAGCAGCAATAGGCGATGAGGAGCCTAGCCAGAGGTCGCTGCAACGCGGGGGAACAGCACCGTCCGCTCGCTTCCGAGTTCAGGGGCGGTAGTAGAGGCGCACCCCCACAAGGAAGCTACGCCCCGGAGCGGATTCAAAATAACGTCCGAAATTGGCGTTGATGCGCAGGTTATCGATCGTGTCGGCATCCAGCAGGTTATTCACCGCGAAAAAGCCTTCCGCGCGCAGCGGCCCTTGGTACCAGTGCCTGCCGATACGGGCATTCAACAAAGCCTGCGAATCGACCCGAACGGTATTGGCATCATCGGCAAAGCGGTCGCCGGTAAAGAGCAGGTCGGCAATCGCGAACCGGCTGCCGTCGCGCCAGGCCGCTTCGAGAAACAGTTGTTCCCGGGGCAGGCCGGGCAGACGGTTGCCGTCCTGGCGTTCACCGCCGACGACGAATTCCCGATAGCGGAAGTCGTTCAGACTGACCGCCGCACGCAGATTCCA
Organism: Thioalkalivibrio sp.; assembly: GCA_007136145.1. GTDB lineage: Bacteria > Pseudomonadota > Gammaproteobacteria > Ectothiorhodospirales > Ectothiorhodospiraceae > Thioalkalivibrio. The sequence continues at coordinate 9,073 of SLHN01000010.1, read as the reverse complement.
TTCCGGGTGCGGCCGGAGATCCAGTCCGATCTCCAGCCCTTCACGGGCGGTTCGGCCGGCGTTACGGTAGAAGTTTCGACCACCTTCTTCCAATTGAAACGGTACCAGTTCGTCGCGCACTCGGGCTGCGTACGCGGTCACGTCATAGCTGAGGATGCCCACCTCGCCGCGCACGCCCAATTCCATACTGCGCGCGCGCTGTGGCTCCAGGTCGGGGTTGAAACCACCGGTACCCGCAGGATTGGCGAACTCGGTAAAGGTCGGGGTCTCGAACGCCGTGGCTGCATTGATGAAGGCCTGCTGACCGGGCCGCCAATGCCAGATCAATCCGGCGCTCGCACTCGTCTCGTCGTAGACCCGCCGGCCGGAAAGATCCTCGCCCCCGACCCGAAGACGGTCGTCAATCTCGAAACGGATCCGGTCGTGACGCAGGCCAAGCGCCAGATTCCAATGATCACCAAGCAGAGTGTCGGTCTGCACGAAGACACCGCGAGTGCGGGCTTTTTCTCGTTGATCCAGTGCCAAGGGGCCGGCCATCGGCTCACCGGGCGGGTTGCAGGATGCCTGGAGGGCAGCGTTGATGCAGTTTCGAGTCCTGTCGTCCCGCTGCTGTTCCAGGTCCAGGCCGAACAGCGCCCGGGTCGGACCGAAGTCGCGCTCGTAACCGAGATTCAGGCCATGGAAGTCACGCTCATACGCCACCTGACTGCTGCCGAAGAACGGAAGTTGCTGGGCATAGTCACGGTGGGTCTTGAACACGCCCAGCCTGAGCCTGCCCTGCCCCAGCGGCTGTCGCCACTGTGCGCCCAGTGTTAGCTGTTCGGCGGATTGTCGACTGTCCAGCCGCAACGCCAGCGGCGCCGCGGCACGACGGTCGGCTTCGATTTCGGCCCGAGTCAGTGCGCCGGGATCCTCGGTCAGCGGGGCGTCCAGATAGCGCAGGTGGAGATTCAGGTCACCCGATTCGAACGCCTGTGCCGTGTGGAGGCGGAGTAACCGTTTCTCCGCGCGGGACTGGTCACGGTAGCCGTCGAAACGCAGATCGCTCAGGGTCAGCGAGTAGGAATCCGAGGCAAACCGACCTTCGCTGGTGGCTTCGAGACGCTGGAAACCATGGCTGCCGCGTAACATGCCGCCCCCATGCCCGTGCGGGTCGCTGCCGTCGCGAGTCGAGATGGCCACCACGCCCCCGGTGGCATTCCCGTAAAGAGCTGCGTTCGGCCCACGAAGCACCTCGATTGAACCTGCGTTGAGCAGGTCGATCGCATCCACCTGCGATTGCCCATCGGGCGTCGTCTCGGGGATGCCGTCCTGCAGAATCCGCAGCCCGCGAATGCCGAACGGGGCACGGGCACCGAACCCGCGGATGGAAAGGCGTACATCCTGAGCAAAGTTGTAGCGGTTCTGCGCGAACACTCCGGGGATTCGATTCAGGGCCTCGTCCATCTGCAGGCCCTGTCGCCCCTGGGTTGCGTCGTCGGCACTCACCACGTCGACCGCCGCGGGAAGATCGCTCAGCGGCATGGACAGACGCGGCGTGGTAACCGTTACGGTGATCGGCTCCAGCAGCTCCTGCGCGGGAACCGACGCCGCGGGCAACACGGCGGAAAGGAAGACGCCTGACAACAAAGAGCGACGGGACCGCGGGTCCCTGCGTGGGAGCAGAACCCGCAACTGCGTTCCTGGCGACGAAGCGCATTGTGCCCGACACCTCACCACATGTAGGGCATCATCCGCCCCATTCGCCCCATGGTGGAATCGATTGAGGTAGTCATGATGTCGATGTTGACGTTCAGGCGGCGCATTTCCTCGGCCATGACCGGCACCCCCGTCATCTTGCCGTCCATGGAGTCCATGGTCGCGGCGATACGCCCCATGTCGCCGCGCATCGAGTGCATGTCCTCGCCCATCGCTGGCATCACCGCGAGCATCTCGCGGACTTCATGCAGTACATCCCGGGTGTCATGGAGAATCACCGCCAGCGCATGCCCGACATTCAATTCTCCGTCCTCCAGCCCGGCAATCTCGGCTTTCAGCCTGCGCACGCGGTCCCTGAAGGCCTGCGCCAGGTGCTCGGGCTCCGTGGCGGTCTCTCGACGAGCTGGCGCGACCACTTGCGGAACGGGGATCGGAGCCGCATGTGGCCACCCCGACTGCGCCCTGGCGTCCGTCGCGCCAAAAGCCTGAGACAGAGCATACAGACTGAGCGCGAGCGTCAGCAGAAACAACGCCACGGTCCAGCGGAACATGCGTTCCAGCCGCTGCAGCCTGCGTTCACCCGCGAGGGCAACGCGGACGAGATCGGCGACAGCCTCCGGTGTGTCATTCAATCGCGTTCGGATCTGCTCCATTGTGGCGTCACTCCAGAGGTGGACAGAGTTTCGGGCCTACACGATCGCACCGTACGCCAGTGCCGGCTTTCCGACCAGCCCTACCCGCATTTGCTCTCGCCGCAATTCAGGCAGGTGAGGCAGTTGTCCATGGCAACCACGGCCTTGGTGTTGCACTTGCCGCAGAGCTGCGCGCCTGGCGGAAAGGCGTCACCGGGTTCGGCTTCGGTTCTGGCCAGGTTGCGGCTGGCCTCGAACTGCGTCCGTTTTTCCTCGATATGCTTGCGCTGATGTTCGTCGAGCCCATCGTCCTTGATCAGGCCGATCATGCGCATGTGGCCCTCGATCGCGTCGCCGATCTCCGCCACCAATGACGGCATGTATCGGCCTCCCTTCTTGAAATAGCCGCCGCGCGGGTCGAAGACCGAGCGCAGCTCCTCGACCAGGAAGGTCACGTCGCCGCCCTTGCGGAACACTGCCGAGATAATCCGGGTCAGCGCGACGATCCACTGGAAGTGGTCCATGTTCTTCGAGTTGATGAAGATCTCGAAGGGCCGGCGGAGTTCGTGCTCAGTGCCCGGGTTCAGAACGACATCATTGATCGTTACATACAGCGCATGTTCGGACAGCGGCGTCTTGATCTTGTAGGTGGAACCCATGAGCATCTCGGGCCGCTCGAGCTTCTCGTGCATGTGGATGACCTTGCTGGCCGGATCCTCGACAGTCTGGTCGCTACCGGCACCCGATTCCTCGATCGGGCTGTCGTCACGGGCAACCTCGAAACCGATGATCTTCTTGTCAATCCGAATGGTCATGATCGCGCTCCACGCTCAGAACTTGCCGTAATACCCTTCCTTCAGGGCATCGTAGAGGTTGGCGGCGGTGTGGGTTTCGCCGTCGTACTCGACTTCCTCATTGCCCCTGGCCTCGATCACGGTGCCGTCCTCCAGGGCGAAACGGTAGGTCGTACCGGCCAGATCCTTCTCCTTGACCAGCACCCCCTGAAACGCCTCCGGATTGAAGCGGAAGGTGGTGCAGCCTTTCAGGCCCTGCTGCCAGGCGTAGAGATAAATGTCCTTGAACGCATCGAAAGGGTAATCGGTCGGCACGTTGGCTGTCTTGGAGATCGACGAATCGATCCACTTCTGAGCCGCCGCCTGCACGTCCACATGCGCCTTCGGCGTGATGTCGTCGGCGGTGACGAAATAATCCGGAAGCTGCTGCTCGGCGCTCTCGGAGTACGGCATCGCGCGCGGGTTCACGAGTTCCCGGTAGGCCAGGAGTTCGTAGGAGAAGACATCGACCTTTTCCTTGGATTTCTTGCCGCTGCGGATCACGTTGCGCGCGTAGTGGTGGGCGAAGCTCGGCTCGATGCCGTTGCTCGCGTTATTGGCCAGCGACAGCGAGATCGTTCCGGTCGGCGCGATCGAACTGTGATGGGTGAAACGGCAGCCCTCGGCTGCGATCGCCTCCACCAGCTCGGGTTCCACTTCGGCGATCCGCCGCATGTACCGGCTGTAACGCGCATGCAGCACCCGCCCCCTGACCCGATCTCCCGGCTGAAACCCGTCGCGCGCCATCTCGGGACGCTGGCGCAGCATTTTCGCGGTCACGGTGAATTCCTCGTCCATGATCGGCGCAGGCCCTTTCTCCCGCGCGAGTTCCAGTCCGGCACGCCAGCCTGCCAGGGCCATTTCGCGCGTCACGCGCTCGGTGAACTCCAGCGATTCGTCGTCGCCGTATTTCATCCCCATCATGGTCAACGCCGACCCCAGCCCCAGGTAGCCCATGCCGTGCCGACGCTTGCGCAGAATCTCCTCGCGCTGCTCGGCCAGCGGCAACCCGTTGACCTCGACGACGTTGTCCAGCATGCGCGTGAACACCGAGACGGTCTCGCCAAAGGCCTCCCAGTCGAACCCAGCCCTGTCGGTGAACGGCGCGACGACGAACCGGGTAAGGTTGATCGACCCGAGCAGACAGGCGCCGAAGGGGGGCAGTCCCTGCTCGCCGCAGTTGTGGGCGTGCAAACCGTTGGCATCGAAGGCATTGATGCCGGGTACCTGCACGTCATACACATCTTCCACCCCGGCAGGCACGACGGCTTCCACCCGTGCCGTGAAGCGCTCGCGGTTGAGCTCGCGCCGGTAGCCACCGAGCAGGCCCTTCAGCCGGGCAGCCTTGTCGCTGTCGGTGAAACCGATCTGCGCGGCGAACTCCTGCAGGTTTTCCCCGCTGATGACCAGTTCATGCTGTGCCTGAACAACATATTGGGCTTGCCCACCCCTGCCATCGGGCAACAGGGCGGTACTGACCATGCGGCGGTCGCGATAAAGGGTGGAGACGATCCCGAGCCGCAGCAGCATGCGCTGGGTGGCTTCCAGAATGGCGAGATCCGATTGGGCCAGACGCACCGACACGCCCTTTTGCTGACTGCCCTGAACAGAACCGTTGGCATCGAACAAACCACGCAGGAAGCCGCAATGGAAAGCGCTGGACTCGGCCTCGATGGCCGGGGTGATCGCCTTGTTGCCAGGCCGCATGCCCAGTTCCAGAGCCAGGTCACGAATCGCGGCGGTCGACAGGCGCAATTCGTTGCGTCCCGCGACTTCGTGCCAACCCTGGAAGTCGGCTCGGTGCGGCAGCTGCCTGGCGGCAGCCAGCGCCTCTGCCATGACCGCCTGCGTGCCGTGGGAAGGGGACGCATCGGGGCCATTCGCCACCGCCTCGGGCCGCCATACCGAGAGCACCGCTTCGTTTTGCTTGAGCGTGCCGTCGCCCAGCAGCAACCCCATCAGATAGCCTTCGTTACGACCGTGTTTTCCGGCCCATTCGCGGCTGGCGCGATGATCGTTGAGCAGAACCCGATCCCCGGCACGCAGCTGACCGGCTTCGCACCATTCGGTCTCGGTGCGGTAGGGCGTAAAGGCCGTGACTCGGCGCAGCCGGTGATCGCGGGTGAGGCGCAGGCGGTAACCTTCGCGGGTTTGCAACTCGACGACGGACTTGGTGCCGGTTCTGAAAAAGCCCTCCTGGCCGGTGGCATGGTCCCGACCATCGACGCGGGCCAGGAAGGGCCGGCCCACCAGTCCACTGACCTGGCGCGGCCCGCTGGAGGTCTGCACCCAGGTGTCGCCGGTGACACATGGATTGGTGGAGCGGATCGACTCACACCACCAGTTGTTGTTCATTTCGTTGTACTGGTCGATCAGGATGAAACCCGGTTCGGCATAATCATAGGTGGAGGCCATGATCATGTCCCAGAGGCGCCGCGCCGGGATCGTTCTGTAGATGCGGCAGGCAACCTGGCCAGTGTCGTTGGTGAGGTAGCCGTTCGTATCCGGCCAATCGCGCCAAAGCACCTGTTCCGGATCGTTCAGGTCGATGGTGCCCTGGGTGATCTCGACATCGGTGATCGGAAAAGCGAGCGGCCAGCGATCATCGTTCTGCACTGCGGCCATGAAATCCGCGGTAATCAACAGCGATAGGTTGAACTGGCGCAGCGTGCCATCGGCACGCTTGGCGCGGATGAACTCGACCACATCCGGGTGGCCGATGTCGAAGGTCGCCATCTGCGCCCCGCGCCGCCCGCCCGCGGACGAGATCGTGAAGCACATCTTGTCGTAGATATCCATGAACGACAGCGGCCCGGACGTATACGCGCCGGCGCCGGAAACATAGGCGCCTCGAGGCCGCAGCGTGCTGAACTCATAACCGATCCCGCATCCGCTCTTCAGCGTCACCCCGGCCTCGTGCAGCTTGCCGAGGATATCGTCCATCGAATCGCGGATGGTACCGGAGACCGTGCAGTTGATCGTCGAGGTGGCAGGCTTGTGCGCCTGCGCGCCGGCGTTGGCGATGATGCGTCCGGCCGGAATCGCGCCCTGACGCAGCGCCCGAAGGAAGCGCTCATACCAATGCTCGCGCAGCTCAGGGGTTGCTTCGATGTCGGCCAGCGCACGCGCCACGCGCTTCCAGGTACCGTCGATGTCGCGATCGAGGATCGTACCGTCGTTGGCCTTCAGGCGGTATTTCTGATCCCAGATTTCCATTGACGCCGGCTGCATCGGAACCTCCCGGGTCGAATCGCTGACGGACTGCAGGTGCGTGGTGCCTCGCATGTGCATGACATCCCTTGGGTTTATACTACTTGTTGTGCGAAATGGCCCGCGAAACACTACATCTGGTATTCGCTCAACGAAGGCTAGACCTCGGGAAGGGACCCGTCAATGCCAATCTATCGATCAAGGTCACGGCGCCGCGAGGGCGCAGCCTATGGGCCGGAGCAGACCGGGCGCCTGCATCACAATCAAGCCACCCTGGCTTCCCGGGACAGAACAGGTACCCCACCCCAACCCGCGACGGCTCCGACTACAGGTTCATTTCGAGTTCGATTTCCACGGCCTCAGCGCCAGCCCGCGCACAGGCCTCGTCCTGCAGGCCGGAAGGTGCACCGCTGACTCCGATGGCCCCGTAAAACACGCCGCCAGCCTCGATCGGCACGCCGCCCGCGCCCAGGAACAGTCCGGGCACGTGGGCCAGTGGGCTGCGATGACCACCCTCCTCCAACGCCGAGGTTGCAACGGTCATCTCGTTGGCGGTGTAGGCCTTCATCCGGCTGACCTCCAGGGTCAGATGCGGTGCCACCACGTCACGCAGCACGACCTGCTCGATGCCGCGGCGGTCGACGACCGTCACCCCGACCTGAATGCCCTCGGCTCGACAGGCGGCCAACGCAGCGCGGGCAGCAGCCAAGGCCGTTTCCATGTGCATTTGCCGAACATTGATCGCGAGCGGAAACTCTTCTTCCGCCTGCGCGGGACCGGCGGGAAGGATGGCGGCAAACGCGCCCAGAAAAACCATGCTGCGCAAAACTCTCATGACTATCTCCTCGGTTAGGTCTTACGTTGGAAACAGGGGAACCGGCATGTCCGGCGCCCACTCGATCCCGACGCACCGATCGACTGAATTCATCCCTTTGCCGGGGTCGGGCCGTGCCCCGGCGGGTCAGTGTCCGCTACCCTCGCCTCCACGCAAGGCGCCGCCATCGAGGCCATCGAAACGGTCCAGAAAGTCGCGCAGGCGGCTGGTGATGCGGTCGACGCCGCCCGAGACCTCGGACTCAACGTTCAGCGGCATCACGGGATCATGCAGAGACAGCCGAAGCAGGAACCAGCCAGATTCCTCCGGGGCCGAACAGGCGACACGGACACCTTCGTGCGTGCCGGGAACGACCGCCCAATCCGGCTCCCCGGCGGCCTCGATACGCAACGCGTCGATCACCCTGTCGCCATAATCGGCGAAGTCGGCGACCTCGACCGCAAGACGATATTCCCGACTCTCGGCGGGCTCGCGCAGGTGGGCGATCAGATCGATCAAATCGTTTCCCTCGGCCCGCGCGCGCGCCAGTTCGATCAACAGCATCGCCATCAGGTAGGCACCGTCGTCCAGAAAGTGATTCTCCTTCAGCGCCGCATGGCCGGAAGTCTCGATTGCAAGCCAGCACTCCTGCCCCTGTGCGTTCAGGCGCAGGGCTTCGTTGATGACGTTGCGGTAGCCACGCCGAAAGCGGTGATGCACGCCGCCCAGGTCGCCCTCGATGAAATCCGTGAGCCCATCCGAGGTGATGGAGTCGGTAACGATCGTCGAGCCGGGATGCTCGCGCAGCACCATCGCCGCCGCCAGCGCAACCAGCCGGTTGCGGTTGATTTCGTGTCCCCGTGCGTCGACAGCGGCAGCGCGGTCCACGTCGGGATCGAAGATGATGCCGAAATCGGCCCGGTGTTCCAGCACCGCGCGGCGCAGCGACGCCATCGCGTCGGGATGCTCCGGATTCGGCACATGGTTGGGGAAGGTCCCGTCGGGCTCGAGGAACTGGCTGCCGGTGGTATCGGCCCCGAGCGGCTCGAGGACTTCGCCGGCGAAAAAGCCCCCCGCCCCGTTGCCCGCGTCGAGCACGATCCGCAGTCCGCGCAGGGGTTGGTCGGGGTGTATCGGATGCGCCGCGCCCTCCCGGATTCGCTCGACCAACCGCGCGGTGTAGACAGGCATGAAATCGGCTGTAATGATCGCACCCGGTGCTTCCGCCGAAGGCGGATCGATTCGCTGCGCCAATCGAAGCAACTCGCTGATATCCTCGCGATTGAAACCACCGTTAGCAGTGAAGAACTTGCAGCCGTTGCGATGCGACGGCAGATGACTGGCCGTCAGCATCACCGCGCCGTCACAGGTGAAACCCGGCGTGACCGTGCTCATGAACATCGCTGGCGTCGATGCCATGCCGCAGTCCAGCACCCGAGCCCCGCCGGCGGTCAATCCCTCCATCAATGCCGTCATCAGCGGCGGACCGCTGACACGGCTGTCGCGTCCCACCGATACCGTCAATACGGTCGCTTCCCTGCCAAGTGACCGGGCCAGCCAATGGACGAACGCGAGCCCCAGGCGCCACATCACCTCAGGCGTGAGATTGACCTCCGTCGCGGAATCACCCTCGGTGGGCATCGCCACTCCGCGGATGTCCGAACCATTCTGCAATGCGTTCCAGTTCATGGGTTCATTCTCCCACGACCGATCGGCCCGCGCACCGGATAGCGTGAGCCGACCGGAACCGCAGTCGGGCGTCGCACCGATTTCGTGCCTCACTGGCTGCAACCCGGTACAAGGGGATTTCCGTTGAACCCGAAGGCATCCTCGATGAACGAAAGGAGCGGCAACCGGGTCGACCGTTTGACCCTGTCGGCCTCGGG
>SLHN01000120.1 GCA_007136145.1 Thioalkalivibrio sp. | reverse complement strand
TCAGCACCACGGGGTAGCCGATCAGCTCCTCGGCACGCAGAATCGTGTCGCGATTGAGGATCACCGTTTTCGGTGTCGGCACCTTCTGCGCGGCCAGCCGCTCGGCCAGATAGACCTTGTTGGTGCAACGCAAGATCGAGTTGGGGTCATCGATAACCACCATGCCCTCGCCTTCCGCCTTGCGCGCAAAGCGGTAAGTGTAGTGGTCGATCCGAGTCGTTTCCCGAATGAACAGTGCATCGAACTCAGCCAGCCTGCCGAAGTCCCGTGCCTGAATCAGTTCGACGTCGACCCCGAGCGCGCGGCCCGCGCGCACGAACCGACTCAACGCAGTCGGGCTGGAGGGGGCCAACTGCTCCTCGGGATTGTGCAGAATCGCAAGGTCGTAACGATGGCTCTTCGCCCCTCGCGGTCGGCGCCAGGGCTTTTTCAGGTAACCTTCCAAAGCGCTGAAGAAGTCCGGCTCCTGCGCTTCCGGCAGGGCGTTCAACGTGAAGGGTCGCAGCGCGTGGATCTGCCACTGCCCCTGCAAACGGAACTCGACCTTGAACATCGGAGCCGGAAACAGGCTGAACAGCTGCGCGGCAATCTCCTGCATCTCCTTCGGCGCGCACTGACCGAAAAATACCGTGAGTTCGAGCACGACGGGTTGCAGGCCGGCCCGGCTGCGCCCCAGAACTCGGGCCACCTTGCGGTCGATATCCTCGGTATCCAGACTGTAAATCGCCTTGCGCGAAAGATCCTGCAACGTACGCACGCTTGGAATCACCCGATGTCCGCGGGCCTCCGCAAGCAGCGAGCCATAATACCCCTCGGAGAGATAACGCTGGCTTCGGCAGAGATTGATCACCCGCAGGTTGGGCGGGTAATCCTCGGCTGGCCCTTTCAGATAATCGTCGATGGTCGCGACCGGGAATGCTGGAAAGTGTGCCTTCCAGTCCGACTTGCGCTCGATCAACAACAGATGTTCAGACATCGGATGGGTTTCCCGGCAGGGTGCGCGGCCCCACGATCACAGCCGCCTGCAGGCCGGCACGCCCGTAACGCGCCATGCGCTCGAAATCCCGGCGCGGGATCGGCATGTTCACGGAATCCAGTGCCCGCTCTCCCTCATCGACATCGACCAGTGGATCGTGCACATAAACGAAGCGGTCGTCGAAACCGGTCACCGTCACCCAGTGTGGAAAACGCTCGGCGTAAATGCGTACGCTACTGATCAGGACAACGGGAACATGCCCAGCGTTGAATCGCGCCTCCAACCCGGCGACATTGACCGGTCCGTGTACGATCGGGATGCCCCGCTGCTCAAGATCTTCCACCATATCCTCCTGTACCAGGCGCATCACTCGCTTCTTGTCCTCGCTACGCACCGAATCGAAGAACGCGATCCCGCTGTCCCGCACCAATAGTTCCACTTCGTGACCACGGCATGCAGCCGCCAGCGCCAGCCCATAGGGGCCACAGCCACCGTGGCCCGAGGTCATGAAGATCGTGGTCGCCTCGCGCCACAGGCGGAGTTCCAGGCGGCGATCGAGCTTCAGCGCCGGATCGAGCGCGCGCATCGCCATCATCAACGCCGCGGGACCACAGGTGAAATCGAGTGTCTGGGCATAATACGGAGCCCGGACCAAGGCCGGGTCGGGCCCAGGCGCCAACGACTTCTGCAGCCGCAGCGCGCCCATGTGATCCTCGTAGTAGTCTTCAATGGTGCCGAATTCTCGGTACCCCATGCCATGAAACAACGCGAGACTCGCGGTATTGTCCCTGCGCACCTCCAGCCGAAGATCGGCGCAGCCGTTGGCAACGGCCACTTCCTCGGCGGCACGAACTAGCAACCGCCCGAGGCCCAGGCCCCTGGCCACCCCGCTCACTGCAATCGAATACAACCGGGCCAACGAAGTACCGCGACTGAACAACACCATCACGTAACCCAGCAGGCCCTGGCCTGTCGGCTCGGGGGCCACCAGGGTCCGGGCATGACCACGGGTCAGCAGGTAGCGAAACTGACGGCGCGAAATCCTGTCTCCGTGAAACGACGCCTGCTCCAGCGCTACCAGGGCATCGACATCGGAAATAACCGCCTCACGAATGACGGTGGGGGGAGCGGCCACCGGAACCCGCCGGTCATTGTCGCCGGGCTTTGGTGACGATCGCTCGGTGGACACATCCCGCTCTCTCAACGTGGCATCTCATGCGGGCGACAAGCCGCAAAGCTACATTCTACCCCATCGCAACGTTATGTCCCGGCACGATGCGAGCGCTGACGATTTCACGGGCGCGCGAGGCGGTTCCCGTCGTCGGCCACGGAATCACGGTGAAGGGAAATCCGCTGCGGCAACTCCGAATCGCGCGCCATCAGCCGGACTATGAAGACAACGACAGCGAGGGCCGACAAAAGGCCCAGGAAGGTGAAACTATCGTAATGCATGCTGTTTTCTCCTGAAACTGAATTGGCAAGACCAATGCATTTCCCCGATGCCGGTTGCCCGGGCGATCCCGGTGCCGCGGTCGGCGAACCTTCGATCGCTGACAAAGCCGATCGGGACATGCTCAAAGGTACGGGACACCTGTTGCACGCGGATTTCCTGATACTCTGAATTTGTAACAGTGTGTTTCAGAATCAAACGCAGACGCAGGCAGGAAATGCCCATGGAGACGACGACCCTCGCCCGGATACTCGTGGTTGACGACGACTCGGGGCTGCGCGAGTTGCTTAGCCGTTACCTGACTGAGCAGGGCTACGACGTCGTGGCGGTGGGGGACGGTACGGCGATGGACCGAGCAATGTCCGATGCCTCCTTCGACCTGTTGATTCTCGACCTGATGCTGCCCGGCGAGGATGGCCTATCACTACTGCGCCGAGTGGTGCAGAAGCACGCGATACCGGTGATCATGGTTTCCGCGCGCGGCGAGGACATCGATCGGATCATCGGGCTCGAAGTCGGCGCCGACGACTACATTGCGAAGCCATTCAATCCCCGCGAACTGCTCGCGCGCGTGCGAGCCGTACTGCGGCGGCGCGCGTCCACCGCGCAGGAAGAACCACTGTCGGACGACCTGCATCGTTTCGGCCCCTACGAGGTGCATGTTGCCTCGCAACGTCTGCTGCGTGACGGCCAGGAAGTATCTCTGACCACGAGCGAGTTCACGTTGCTGCGTATTCTCGTCGAGCACCCGCGGCGCGTTTTGGACCGAAACACTCTGCTGGACCTGATCAAGGGCTATGAACATCAGCCCTTTGACCGCAGCATCGACGTGCGCGTGGCGCGCCTGCGCCGCAAGCTGGAAGACGACGCCAGCAACCCCCGCTACATCCGGACCGTATGGGGACGCGGGTATCTGTTTGCCCCCGACGGGAACGAGGTATCGACATGATCGGCTTGCAAGCACTTCTGCCGAGTTCCATATTCGTGCGTACCACCGGCATCCTGTTGGTCGCATTCCTGACATTCGCCGTAATGATCCTCGCGGCGGTGGCTCATTTCACGATCATTCCCCTGGCACGGAGCGCGGGCGACGATCTCGCCGCGCTGATGCTGCTCTCGGCACGCAGCTGGGCCGAAATCCCTCCCCCGGCACGCGGCGAATTCAATGATCGCCTGTACCGCAACCATGGGCTGCGCATCACGGAGCCAGGGGAGCCCATTCCCGCGGTTGACAAATTACCGTTGCCCTACCTGGAATTCGTTCAGGAGTCGCTGTCCCGCCGTGTCGGTTTCGATCTGCCGCTGCGTCCGCAGCTGCGCGACGGTGAACAGTGGTTCTGGGCGGACCTGTCGATCGGTGGCCAGAACCTGCGGATCGGCCTGGCACTCGAACGCGTTGCGACGCGGCACCTTGACGGCGTGCTGGCCGTGGGCCTGATCACGGCCCTGTTGGTGCTGGCCACCTCCATCGTGATGGCCGGCAGCACCACGCGTCGAATCCGCCGCCTCTCCGCGGCGGTCGCGCATGTCGCTCATGGCCAACAACCGAAGCCATTACCCGAGAAAGGGCCACGCGAAGTCAGAATGCTGGCGCGAAACTTCAACAATATGGCTCACGAAGTACGCGAGCTGCTCGCCAATCGCACCACCCTGCTGGCCGGCATTTCGCATGACCTGCGCACACCGCTGACGCGGATGCGCCTGTCGCTGGAAATGCTTCGCGAGATCCACGATCCGCAACTGATCGACGGGGTCTGCAAGGATCTCGAAATCATGGACCGCATCATTGGGCAGACACTCGCTCTGAGCCGTGACCTCGAGACACGCGAAGAGGCAACGGTTGACCTGGTGAATCTTCTTGAGCAGGTCGTCGCCGATGCCGGACGCGGCGATGCCGACATCCGCTGGGGTGAATGTGCGCCAAGCTGCATCCGGCATCTGAACCCGGTGGCCCTGCAGCGTGTACTGTCCAATCTCGTGGAAAACGCGATCCGTTACGGCGAAGCACAGCCGGTGGAAGTGACCCTCGAATGCGCGGCGACCGTGGTCATCCGCATCATGGATCGGGGGCCGGGAATTCCCGAGGGCCAGCTCGAGGCCGTATTCCGGCCTTTCCATCGCCTCGACAGCTCGCGCAGTACCCAGACCGGGGGCAGCGGGTTGGGACTGGCAATCACGCGACAATTGGCGAAGGCCAACGGCTGGTCCGTCACCCTGCACACCCGCGCCGGCGGTGGTACCGAAGCGCGCGTGATCATGCCCAACGTCGACAACGCGATCGTGAACGGCGCGGGCCGGCTGACCTGATCCGAAACCTGCGGCGCACCGGTTCCCCATATCCGCTGTACTCGGCAACGCAAGGCGCCAAGGCACCGCAATGTTGCTACCCGTTGCATTCGGGCAGAATGGCGGGGATAACAGATGCGCGGACGCGCAGCCGCGTGTCTTGCCACGCCCCGGAACGGCAGGTGACTCAACCATGCATGAAGACCACGCACACGTCGGCCTAGACTGGTTTCGCGCCGCGGTCCCTTACATAGCGGCACATCGCGACCGCACGATGGTGGTCGCGATCGCTGGCGAGGCGGCACGTTCTCCGGTATTTCCGGCGCTTTTGCGCGACATCGCCCAACTGCGGGCACTCGGTCCGCGTGTGGTGCTGGTGCACGGTGCCCGGCCACAAATCGAGGTACGGTTGCGGGATCGGGGGTTGACACCGCGTTATGCGCAAGGCCTGCGCATCACCGACGCGGACGCGCTGGAGGCAGTGTGCGACGCGGCGGGTCGGCTGCGCCTGCATATAGAGGGGCTGCTTTCCCGCAATCTTGGCAGCCCCAGCGTTGCTGGCACTCGAGTACGCGTTGCCAGCGGGAATTTCGTCACTGCACGGCCGCTTGGGGTGCGTGACGGAGTGGATTTCCAGTTCACTGGAGAAGTTCGCCGGGTGGATGCCATGGCGATCGAACGCCTGCTCGACGATGGGCAGATCGTCCTGCTCTCGCCGCTCGGGTACTCGCCGACCGGCGAGGTGTTCAACCTCTCCGGCGAAGACGTCGCTACTCAGGTCGCTCTGGCATTGAAGGCAGACAAGCTGATTTTCCTGACCGAGGCGGGTCCACTGCGCGATCCCGAACACGAAACACTGGGGCAGCTCACGGTACCGACGGCCGAACGCCTGCTCGCGGACAATCCGAATCTGCCCGAGGAGCTCGCCGGGCATCTGCGCAGCGCCATCGAGGTCTGCTCGATCCGAGATCTACGAGTACACCTGGTGGACCGGCATATCGACGGTGGACTGCTGATCGAACTGTTTTCGCGTCGCGGCATCGGGACACTGGTGAGCCGGGAACCCGTCGAGCGACTGCGGGCGGCGACGATGGACGATGTCGGCGGCATCTTCGACTTGATCCAGCCGTTGGAAACCGAGGGCATTCTGGTGCGGCGTTCCCGCGAACACCTTGAACTCGAAATCGACTGCTTTCAGGTGCTGGATGCCGACGGGCTGATCATCGGCACGGCGGCATTGTATGCGTTCCCGGAAGCCGGAACCGCGGAGATCGCCTGCCTGGCGCTGCATCAGGATTACCGTGGCGGTGGCCGCGGCGATCAGATTCTGGAACACATGGAAGCACTGGCGATGAAGCGGGGGCACCGGCAGGTGTTCGTCCTCACCACCCGCACGGCGCAGTGGTTTCAGGAACGCGGTTACCAGCAGGGTCGCGTCGATGACCTTCCGCCAGGGCGCCGCGCGCTGTACAACCAGGCACGCAATTCCCGAGTCTTCGTCAAGCACCTGGGTTAGGCGATCTCTGTCAAACGAAATACCGTCGTGCTGGCCTTTTCATCCTTCCGGGTGGCCGCTGGCCATGACGGTTAGCGTGAAAGAACCCGCGTAGACCCCATGGATCGCATCGCAATCCATGAAGTCTTCTGGATCGGCGAATATCTGCGCCAAAAAAGGACCTTTTGGCACAGATAGTTGCGATGCAATCCATATCAGGGTGCCGTGAGGCGCAGTCGATCAGCAACAGCCCGAACGGGCGGACAATCTGTTACCTTCTCCCTGGACGCAGGCGATCGAGGCGCAACCTGGCGCGGTGATCGAACAGGCGGCGACTGGCGAACCAAACCGCCCCCAGCGCGCCGAATCCAGTCCCTGCGGCGATCAGGAACATGATCAGAATCTGGTACTTCACCGCCTCCACGGGTGGCACTCCGGCAAGAATCTGACCGGTCATCATTCCGGGCAGACTGACCACGCCGGCAGCCGCCATGGCGTTGATCGTCGGCATCAGGCCGCTCCGGGAAGCTTCGCGGCGCATCGTCGCGGTCGCGTTCACCCAGGAGTCACCCAATGCCAGCCGCCCCTCGATCACGCGCCGCTCGCGCCATACGGTCTGGGTAAGGCGGTCCAGGCCCAGCGCAATTCCGGTCATGGTATTGCCCAGCAGCATACCGAGCAGCGGGATCGCGTACTGCGGTTCCCACCAGGGGGACGGTCCAACCATGGTGGTCAACGCGAGAACGGTCACGGCGAACGACGACACGAACATCGTCGCGGCGCCAATGCCATAGCCCCAGAATCCAACGAAGCGCCGCTCCTGACGCGCCATCACTTCGTAGCCGGCGATCGCAAGCATCACCAGCGCCATCAGCGCGACCCAACCCAACCGGGCGTGGTCGAACAGCGCCTGCAGCACCAGGCCAACGAGCAACAGCTGCAACACCGTGCGCACCGAGGCAATCAGCAAGCTGCGTCCGACCCCCAGACGCGCCCACAGCGTCACCCCCGCCAAAGCCAGCACCAGCATAGCCGCCAGCGTAAGATCCAGTGCGCTGAGGCTGATGACGCTCACCAACGTTCCCCGGAAAAACCGTGCACGGGTACCGGGCACCATGCCGCAACAAGAGGCGCTGCGCGCCATTCACTTGCACAATCACCATCTTGGTCACGCCACTGCGGGAAATCTGATGGTCGGCTTGCGCCGACACAGCCATCATCTCGTCTCATCCGATGAGTCTCCCATCGCGGATCTCCAGGATCCGCCCCCCAAGGCGGTTGCGCTGCAGGGTGTCATGGCTGACCCACAACGCCCCCGCACCCTGCTCGGCCAGATAGCCGCGCACCGCCCGTTCGATGCGGCGGGTATTTTCGAGATCCAGGTTTGCGGTCGGTTCGTCGAGCAACAGTACACGCGGCCGATTCAGAAAGGCACGCAACAATCCGAGCCGTTGACGTTCACCACTGGAAAGGCGTTCCACCTCCCAGTCCAGCGATTCCTCGGGCAGCGAGAACAGCGCGAGCCAGGACAGTGCAAGCTGCGGGTCGGACCCCGGCGGAAAATGTTCGACAACCCTGAGACCCCACCACGCTGTCTCGGCGGGGACATAGGCAACTTGCCTGCGCCAGTCCGTAGGCGCAATGTGGCCGCGTTCCACGCCATCAAGTCGAACTATACCCTGGTTCGGGTCCAGGTCGGCCACGGCCCGCAACAACAGGGATTTCCCGGAACCCGAAACCCCGGTTATCTGGACCAGTTCCCCGGCCTGGAGGCAAAGATCCACCGGCCCCAGCTGCGCGGTCTGAAGCGCCTCGATTTCCAGCAAGCAATCCATGAACACCTGCAACAAGCGGCGATGTCGCCATTATCCCACGGCGCGAGTCTAACCCAATCGTCCTGTCCGGCCCTGACCGAAACACCCCCGCGTCTTCAGGCCCTGGGTTTCCTTGTCCGCATCTCCTCCACTGCCAGTACAGCGAGGGTCTGCCGATGAGGCCAGCGCCCAGAGTCCATGCCGGTCGTCAACCGTGGTCAATTTTCCGCTTGGCCCGCGAATCGGCTTCAATCCCGTCAACCATGCGGCCGAGGACCGCTCCCAGGGCTTTCGGCTCGAGCACGTAGCAAAAAAACCGCCACGAGAACAAGGAGCAGGAATGGCACGACCATGGCGTTGATGACAACCCAGCCCAGCGTCACGAGCAGTGCGCCGGAGCCGAGAGCGGTCATGGTCACGGTGCCGAAGACGATGAAGTCGTTAAGGGCCTGGCTACGCGCCTTTTCCTCGGGCCGGTGCGTCGCCGTAAGGAGTGTGGTGCCGCCGATGAACAGGAAGTTCCAGCCAACCCCGAGAAGGACGAGCGCGAGCCAGTAATTCACAACTCCGTGACCATGAAAATTCACCGCGACGCAGGCCAGGTTCAGAAGCACACCGATAACCAGAATCCGATAAATACCGTAACGCCGGATCAGGTCGCCAGTGAAAAACGAAGGCAGGAACATCGCGACCACATGCCACTGGATCACGAAGGCCGCGTCCTCGAAACTGTGGTGATGTCCCTGCATCGAGAGCGGAGTGGCAACCATCAGCAGGTTCATCACCCCATAGCCGACGGCCGCAGCCAGCACTGCGATTGCGAACAAGGGCGAAGCAACGATTTCTTGAAGCGGCCGCCCGGCCGCGCGTAGATTCGCGGGTACCGGCTTGGGAATCCGAAGTGGCAGGATCGCGAACAGCCCCACGAGATAAAGGCCCGAAAGAATCAGATAGCTCGCTGCAAACTCAGGGCCGGCAAGGTTGCGCGTCCAGGCAGCCAGGTTCGGGCCCAGAAACGCCGCCATGATTCCTCCGGCAAGAACAAACCCGATGGCCCTGGCACGCATGACTTCGGAAGCCACCTCCGCGGCAGCGAAACGGTAGAACTGGCCAGTCGCATTGAAGCTGCCAAGCAGCACCGAGGCGGCGCAGAACAACAGAAAACTGCCCTGCATCACGGCGTAGCCGGCCAGCAGTGTACCTGCGAGGCCAAGACCCACGCCGACAAGGAATCCCGCCCTGCGACCGTGACGCCCCATGAACAGTGACGCAGGGATGGTCGATAGCGTCATCGCGAGAAACTGCAGACCCAGCGGGATCGTCGCAAGGCTGGGATCGGCCGCAAGGGTGCTTCCGACCAGCGCCGAAGTGGAGATCATCAACGAGGTCCCGGTCATCAGCATCGCCTGCGCGAGTGCCAGCAAGGCGACATCACGGTAGGAAATCGTTGCAACGGGCATGGGTGCGGACGCAGTTGGCGGCATGAGTGGGAACAGGCTCAAAAATACGGGAGGATACCTGGCCCAGACAGGAAACAGGTATCGCGATGATGTTCAGCCCCCGTTCAAGCGCCGCGCTTACCCTGTCCTGACACGAAACACGAGGAGAGCCATGATGCGAAGCTTATACCTCTTCCCCGCCCTTCTTCTGGTTTCAACGTCCGTGCTCGCACAGCCACCCGCCCACGCACCGGCCCATGGGGCCCGAGGCGGCGGTTGGTCAATGCAGCAGCAAGGGTCACCGAGCATTCACCACGATATGATCCGGCAGATTTTCGGACGCCATCAGGCGATTCGGGGTGCCTCGCTGCCGCCCGGCATCCGCAAGAATCTCGCGCGCGGTAAGCCGCTGCCTCCAGGACTTGCCCGCCGCGTGGGCGGCCCCTTGGCATATGAACTTCCTCGTTACCAGGGATACGAATGGTATCTGGCGGGCGACGATGCGATCCTGATCGACGCCTACTCCAGGGTGATCGTCGACGTCATCGACCGCGTTTTCCGGTGACACCCTCGGAGTGGAGGGTTCGGTGGCGCATAAGGATAGCCGCGGGGCATGCTTCGCGCGTCGGTCTCGAACAGGCGGTAGCATTCGCCTGACTGCGCGCCGGCGCGTCACGTTCCCTAACCGTCGCTGCAGCCATCAGATAACGAAAAAGGTTGCCATTCATGGGTTTGGGTGTGGGGTTGGTGGTATTGGCGGCTCTGTTCTGGGGGTTGTCGGGCGGAATCGGCGGCATTCTGATGGGCAATGGCTGGGACGCCTTCGTCGTCTCGTTCTACCGAGGCGCAATCGGTCTCGCGTTCGTGCTCGCATGGCTCGCCTTGCGGCCGCGAGGCAACGGGCTTGCGAACGGCCGGCTGTGGTTCTGGTCGGCCGTGGCCGGTCTGGGCGTGGCGGGCAACTTCGCCTTTTATTTCGTGAGCATCGCACACGGAAGCGTTGCGGTGGCGGCCACGCTGATGTACACCGCACCGGTCTTTGTCTACCTCGTTTCCTTCACTCTGAAACTGGAAAGCCCCAGCGTGCTCAAGCTGGCCGCGATCGCGGTGGTGATGGTCGGAATCGTGATGCTCACTCAGATCTATGATATCGGTGCGGGTGGCATCACGCTCATTGGCGCCGGCGCGGGGCTGCTGGCCGGCCTGTCCTATGCGGTGTTCATCTTCGGTTTCAAGTACGCCGGCACGCACGGCAGTCCGCAGGCGATTCTCACGATCGCCTTCGGTGTCCTGGTGATCATCCTGATGTGGGCGGGGGACCGCACGCAAATGGTTGCGGTGACGAGTACACCGGACTGGCCGCTATTCGCAGTGCTTGGCGTGTTCGGGGCAGGCTTGTCGTTCGCTCTCTATATCAACGGGCTCAGGCATACCGCTCCGGCCGCAGCCTCCATCGTGGCGATGGTCGAACCGATCACCGCGACACTCTTCGGCGTCGTGATCCTTCATGAAAGCCTGGCTTTCGTGCAAATTCTCGGGATGGCGTTGATTCTCGTCACCGTGACCGCACTCAGCGTATCCTCGCGCGCCGCACCCCCAGCGCTGGTTGGGGACCGCAACTCCAAGTAAACCCCGCTTCGGTACCTGGGTCGTTGCGCCCAACGCCCCTGTGCTGCATGCGGGTACCAGCTTCAAGCGACCGCCCGTTGAACGCTATGACGCGACTCAGTCTTCCCAGATCGCGTCAAGGGAAAACATCACCCGTGGCAGGCCCGACGGGGTAATCCGTGGCGAGCGATGGATCACGCCACGGCCGGCATTACCCTGCCACAGGGACCCTTTCAGCAGGCCGACGGCGAAGGTCGGGATGCTCCCCACCTCGGCGCCGGGGAGCAGCAGCCCGGACTCTTCGTCGGCCAGCCCGCCGCTGCCGGGACCCAGGCGACTGCGGTCGGCCCAGCCGTCGTGCAGCCATTCGGTTCCAGGTCCGCGCCAGGTACAGACCAGTCGGATGCCGGTACGGTCAACGTGAAAGCGTGGGCACATCGGTCGTTCCAGTACCTCGATACGCAGCGCCGCGGACGGACATCCAAGGAGGTCGGTGTATACCCGAGTCAGCCAGCCAATCTCGGACAGCAGAGCCTCCTTACCCGCATGGTCCGGCAATTCGAGGTGTTGCAGATCATCTTCCGCGTGCGCCACTTGGGATCGCCCGGAGGCCAACCCAGGGGCCGCGGCCTGAAGATAATCCGTGATCACGGGAATCGGCGCGCGGTCGAACCAGGCGATCTGCACGCCGGGTTCGAAAATCCGGACGAGCCCGCCCACCGAGGTGCTGGCGGCGGTATGCGGGGTGCCCGCGCCGGGCGGTGACATGACGGCGTCCTGAGCTACCTGAAGCATGGGAGTGGCCATAGATGCAATTGGATTGCATCTTTTAACACCGACTCGCAAGGTCGTGCAACCAAGTTGCGTCTATCATCACCCTCAGGTGCCGATCCGCCGATTCAGCCCGCGCAACCCGGACAGCGCCCATGAATCGTGATCTCCGTGCGCTCGGGCTGATAGCCTGTCGGAAGCGCGGGGGCAGCACTCGAATACGGGCCATCCAGGCAGACGATCTGACCGCATCGAGTGCAGTGAAAATGCGCGTGATCGCCCGCCTGCACGCGATCCACCGCATTGAAGCGCCAGATCCGGTCCTCGGAGGCAATACGGTGCGCAAGATCCCGCTCCACCAACCAATCCAGCACCCGGTACAGCGTAACGCGGTCCACGTCCCGACCGCGCTGGGCGATGGCATTCTCGATCTCGTGGTGAGAAAGCGCCGCTGCGCTACCTAGCAGGACCTCCAGCACGGCCAGGCGCGCCGAGGTGATACGGCCGTCGGCTGCCCTCAGCAATTCACGCGCACGGGTTTGCAGGTCTGATTCCGCCATAGTCAGGCCATTGCAGCACTCGATGCCGGACATGGCAATCCTCGACGATCCGCCAACGCGAAAATCGCCCCCAGGAGCCTGTCGACAGCCGCGCGCCCGTTCCGCAATCAATCACACAGCAGGCGCATCCGGCGTAATGCGCGAGCGCGCCGCCCCTTGAGGATCGCAGCCTTTGCCCGCGAGAGCAGCGTGGCCGGACGTGGCGATAACCTTGCCTGTGTCATGGCCGATCAAGGTGGTCGGCGGCCGCGTTCGGTCCACTGAGTTACCAGACCAGTCGCGCTTTCCTGGCACCTGGCGGTGTTCGAGCCGCTTGCGGTTGCTGTGATCCGCTCTCATCGGGAACATAATGAGGCGGTTCGAGGCGCGTGCTTCTGCCTTGCACGAGGGAAATTCAGAGGATGCACCGTTGAACACCCGAGAAACCGGAACCCATCAGTGGCCACGAGTGCTTCTGGCAGCCATGGGCAGAATCCTTTTGCTCTTTGCCGCCCTTGTGGTGATCGGCTACCTGTGGCTGGCCGTCGCAATGGGCGGAGGGTCTCCCAAGTGGATCGAACGGATCACCCTGATGGCCGCGGTAGCCTTTAGCGTGTACTGGCTTCTCGGCTGGTGGCCCGCCATCTACACTGTCCAACGACGTCTGCTCATCGCCGTCACGGTGTTGCTGATGCTGCCCGCGTTGATCCTGCTCTTCGCCGTGGAACCCTGGCAGCGAACTCAAATGCAGCGCCAGAACGCCCTTCTGTCCAACCAGACCCAGCTCGACAGGGCCCTTGAGCGGTATGCCTGCCCGGAAGACGATCTTCTGGTGGTCACTCCATGGATATTCATCGTCGATGGGGAGGAATCGCGCCGTCTGGTCGAGTTGCGGCTGATCCCCGCAGAGCGTACAAATCCATCCATCGTGCTGGCCCGTACCACCGCCCGAGGGGATTTCGTCAGCGACCAGAGGCTCACCACCAAGTGGGATGCCGCAGCCTCCTGCGTCGGCGGCAACGATGCTCTGCAGGCCCTGGTCCGCCGAATGACGGAAGGCGCCTACGAATAGCTTTCATGACGATGCCCACCACCCCGAAACATGAAAGGTCCAAGCACAGGGTGTCAATGAGCGCAGAGAATTGCAACGTTCGAGGCCCGGAGGCCGGCCGGCGCGGCATCGGTGCGGTTCGGCTGCGCCTCACGGCACCCTACGCGGATTCTTTCGCGCTAACTGAGATGGCACCGGCGGCCACCCCGAACCATGAAAGGTTCAAGCGTAGGGTGTCAATGAGCGCAGCGAATTGCACCGCTCGAGGCCCGGAGGCCGGCCGGCGCGGCATCGGTGTGGTTCGGCTTCGCCTCAAGGCACCCTACGCGGATTCCTTCGCGCTAAGGAAACGCTCATTAATACGTCATCGCGAGGAGCGAAGCGACGCGGCGATCCATAAGGCATTGATTCCGTATGCGCCGTTTGGATTATTCGCTGCGCTCACCCTTCGGGCCAGCCTGCGGCTGTTCAATGCGCTTCGCGCATTAGTGCCGCGCTTCGCTCGCAATGACAAGTGCATTAATCAGCGCTTCCCTAGCACGCCTGCATTTCGATTTCCATCCGTTCGGTCGCCTGGTCTGTCTGGTCCCGGAGCATGC
>SLHN01000126.1 GCA_007136145.1 Thioalkalivibrio sp. | reverse complement strand
TGTCATGGCAGGTGCCGGGTGAAGAGGCTATCCGCAACTTCAAGAAAGGCGATGAAGTGGAGGCAGTGGTGCTGTCGGTGGACCCGGAGCGCGAGCGCATTTCGCTGGGTTTGAAACAATTGGATCGCGACCCCTTCTCGAGTTTCGTTGCCGAGCACACCAAGGGAAGCATTGTTTCCGGTGTGGTCAAGGAGGTCGATGCCAAGGCTGCCGTGGTCGAACTGGCGGATGGCATTGATGGCATCCTGCGCGCCGCTGATATTTCGCGTGATCGTGTAGAGGACGCTCGTAGTGTTCTGAATGTCGGGGACAAGGTCGAAGCGAAATTCATGGGTGTAGACAAAAAAACCCGCGCCATCAGCCTGTCGATCAAGGCGAAGGATTTCCAGGAAGAAGCCGAGATGGTCAGCGATTACGCCAGCACGGGGTCGACGGCAACCACGTCGCTGGGGGCGCTGCTGAAGGAAAAAATGCGAGGGAAGAACGACTAGCACTTCCCGTGGTGGGCCGAGCGGGGTCTCGATGATCGGACCCCGCGCCATCTGGTCTGCCGCCAAACAAATCGGCTGATTTCGCAGCAGGGCAGCGAGCCTGACGCCAGGCCGCTGGGATGCAGGCGGAATCAGCCGGATTGCGTTGATGTTGCGGTTCGGCGTTGGTCGCTGGGGGAGCGCCCGGACCCAAGGGCGTTCGTTTATAAGACAATAAAGGGGGTGGGTGCCATGACAAAATCCGAATTGATCGAGAAACTGGCTGAGAAGACCCCCCACCTCCCCGCAAAGGACGTCGAATTGTGTGTGAAGGCGGTCCTTGAGCGCATGAGTCAGGCACTGGCGCACGGTGACCGGGTTGAGATCCGCGGTTTTGGCAGTTTCGCACTGCATTTTCGGCCACCCAGGATTGGCCGTAATCCGAAAACCGGCAAGGGTGTTGCGTTGCCAGGAAAGCATGTGCCGCATTTCAAGCCGGGCAAGGAGCTACGGGAACGCGTCAACCAGGCGTTTGCTGATTCGGCGCACTGAGGCCGCTGGTGACGGGGCAATGGCTTATGCTGCTGCTGCCCGTTGCGGCCGCCAGCGGGTGGATAGCCGGACGCTTTGCCCGGGCCCGCCGTCGGACTGCACGCGAGCCGCCGCTGGATCGCTATCTCGAGGGTGTTCGCTACCTTCTGGACGACCAAACCGACCGGGCACTACAGGCCTTTATCGAGGTCGTCGAAATCGACCATGAGACCTTTGAAACGCACCTTATCATTGGGCGTCTCTTTCGTCGTCGTGGTGAAGTCGACCGTGCCATCCGGATTCATCAGAATCTCGCCGCACGCCCCGCGTTGAACGATGCTCAGCGGGCGCAGGCCATGTATGAAATGGGCCGGGATTTCCTGCTGGCGGGAGTGCTCGATCGAGCGGAATCCGTATTCCGCGAGTTGATGGACTCGCCTTCGGTGGCACCGCGCGCACTCGAGGGCCTGCGCAATGTTTATGAAACCCAGCGGGATTGGGTGCAGGCAATCGAGGTGGGTCAGCGTCTGAAGGAACACGGGGGGGCTTCGGCCTTGCTTCGTATTGCGCATTACGAGTGCGAATTGGCCGCCGAAAAACTGGAAGCCAACCGTCCCGACCAAGCCCTGGCGCATGTAGATCAAGCGATGGAATTGTGCCCGGGACTGTCACGGGCGCTGTTGTTGCGTGCGGCGGTCGCGGAGCGCAATGGTGATATCGCGCTCTCGATCCGATTGGAGCGCGAGGCGGTGGAGCGCACTCCGGCACTCGCCACGTTGGTGGTACCGAAACTGGAGCGGCTACATCTGAATTCCGGTCTCCCAGGGGGGAGCGGTCGGCTTGAGGAAACCCTGCGGACGCTTGCCAACGATCAGAAGATCACGGCGGCGAGCATCGCATTGATGCGTCTGTATCGTCGCACTAACCGTCTGGCCGAGGCTCTGACGCAATTGCATCGGATTCTTGCCCAGCGTCCGGTCCCGACTTCGGGTTTGCTCGAGGCGGTACGGTGGATGAAGATCCTGCCTACGGTACATACCTACAGCAGCGAATTCGCGGCCTTTGAAAAAGCCTTGATGGATCAGTTGCGCAGCCAGCCGCTGTATCAGTGCAGCAACTGTGGCTATCAGGGACGTGCGCACGTCTGGCAGTGTCCCAGTTGCCGGCGCTGGGACACCCTGCGCGGCATGGATCTCGATCTCGATCAGCCGATGAATCAGACATTCAACGAAGAAGGTGTGGCATGAATCGTGACCCTCGCTTGATTGTGGCACTCGACTTCCCGGATCGCGTAATGGCCGAAGGTCTGGCTCGTGAACTGAATCCGGATTCGTGTGCGGTGAAGGTCGGATTCGAACTCTTTGTCGCTGCCGGTCCCAGGCTGGTCGAATCGCTCCAGGCGTCGGGATTCCGGGTCTTTCTCGATCTGAAGTTTCACGATATTCCGAATACGGTGGCCGGTGCGTGCCGTGCCGCGGCGGGTCTCGGGGTCTGGATGATGAACGTCCACGCAAGCGGGGGCCTGGAGATGATGCTCAGGGCGCGTGATGCCGTCCGCGAGAGTCACCCGGATACGCGGTTGATTGCAGTCACCGTACTCACGTCCACTGATGCCGAGACATTGCGTGGGATAGGCATTGACCGAACTCCGGGAGAGCAGGTGTCGAGACTGGCCGAGCTGGCCGTGACACGGGCAGGACTGGACGGCTTGGTGTGTTCCGCACTCGAGGCAGCCATTCTTCGGCGCGAGCTCGGTGACACGCCTTGGCTGGTCACCCCAGGTATTCGTCCGCGGAAGGGAGCATCCGACGATCAGAAACGCGTGACCACCCCGAGTGAAGCGTTTCGGGCGGGTGCCAGCCACATAGTGGTCGGGAGGCCGATCACTCAGGCGTCCGACCCAGCTGCCGCGGTGGCGGCCATCCTGGAGGAGATCGAGACCTGAGTACCAGAACAGAGACAGGAAGAATGCTCTTGGCCAGGGATAGGTTTCGGGGTTAGGATAGCGTTGGTGCCGGACTTGGCACCGTATCAACTAACGAAACATGGAGGTTGTCAAGATGAAAAAATGGATCCTTGCCGCGCTGTTCCTGATGCTGACCACGGGATCGTTTGCCTGGGCCGCTGGGCCTGTCAACGTGAACACGGCATCCGCGGAGGAACTTTCCCAGCTCGGGAATATCGGACCCGCCAAAGCGGCGGCCATCGTGGCCCATCGAGATGAGAACGGTCCATTCCGTTCGGTGCAGGAACTCACGAACGTCAGCGGAATCGGTGAACGAACAGTCGAGATGAACCTCGATCGTATCGTCTTCGAGTAAGGCATGGAGTCGGGGCGGGTCCGCTGCCAGGGCTCGCCCCAAGAACATGAATCAATCGTAATAGAGAGCGAATGACCAAGAATCCGCAGCAACGCATTCGAATGGCCGTCTTTCCCGTCGCTGGCATGGGTACACGGTTTCTTCCAGCGACCAAGGCCAATCCGAAGGAAATGCTTCCGGTGGTTGATAAACCACTTATTCAGTATGCCGCGGAGGAGGCCGTTGCCGCGGGCATCGAGACGCTCGTTTTCGTTACCGGGAGGAACAAGCGCTCCATTCCGGATCACTTCGACAAGGCGTACGAACTCGAGGCGGAATTGGCCGAGCGGGGCAAGACCGACATGCTCGAACTCGTGCGCAACATCGTTCCACCCGAGGTCACATGTGTCTACGTGCGGCAGGCAGACGCACTGGGGCTGGGCCATGCCGTGGGTTGCGCACGCCCGATCGTACAGAACGAACCGTTCGCGGTGATCCTTGCCGATGATCTGATCGTCAGTCATGAGGGGGGTGCCCTCGCGCAGATGGTCGAGCAGTTCGAGCGGACACAATGCAGTGTCCTGGGCGTCGAGGAAGTTCCGGGGGACGAGACGGGTAAGTATGGTGTCATCGATCCGGTTGCAACCGATACGCCAGGCCTTTGGGATGTTCGGGGGATTGTTGAAAAACCGCGTCCCGAGGATGCCCCTTCAAACGTTGCTGTAGTTGGACGGTATATTCTGACACCACGAATCTTCGGACTTCTGGCCGAGCAGACACCAGGTGCCGGCGGTGAGATCCAGTTGACCGATGCCATCGACCGTCTCCTTCAGGAAGAGCGGGTGACGGGTTACGAGTTCAAGGGTGAACGCTTCGACTGTGGCAGCAAGCAGGGCTACCTGAAGGCGACCGTTGAATTCGCCTTGCGACACCCGGAACTCAAGGACGATTTCGAGGCCTATTTAAGGTCCCGTTTTGGTTGATCGGAAGCCCGGCGCATAGCTGGCTGGCGACGGGACTGACCTGCACCCAGGAGTCCTGTGAAGAACGAGAGTTGGCAAAGTACGCTGGGGATCCTGCGCTCGCTGGTCATTTACTGGCGTCCTGGACGCCAGCGAGGCCTGCGCCGGCTCTATCGTCCGTTCCTGTCCGAAGGGGCGCTGGTGTTCGACATTGGCGCCCATCTTGGTGATCGAACCCGTGCCTTTTCAAACTTGGGCGCGCGCGTTGTCTCGCTGGAACCGCAACCGCACCTGTTCCGATGGCTGCGCCGGTTGGTCGGTGCCCGACCAGGTGTGGTTTTGCGGCCCGAAGCGGTGGGCCAGCATGCGGGTGACGCCACGCTTGCGGTCAGTCTACGAACCCCGACCGTGTCCACACTCTCCAGTCACTGGCAGACAGGCCTGGGCAATTACAACCCTTCGTTCAGGACAGTCTCCTGGGAGGATTTCGTCCGAGTGCGGGTCGTCACCCTGGATCAACTGATCGCGGAACATGGCATGCCTGATTTCTGCAAGATCGACGTAGAGGGGTTTGAAGCTGAAGTGATTGCGGGGTTGAGTGAACCCTTGCCCGCGCTGTCTCTGGAGTTCGTGAATGGAGCGCTGGATATTGCCCGGCAGGCAGTTCTGCGGCTGACGTCATTGGGCACTTACGAATTCAACGCTGTTCAGGGTGAAAGGCGTCATTTCCTGTTTCCCGACTGGTTGTCGGCTCCAGCCCTGCTGGCGTGGTTGAACGAAGGCGCTGATGCATTGCCCTCCGGTGATATCTACGCCCGGTTGGTGGTACCGCAGGCCGACAAAGTCTCGGAAGCAGGCGCGTCGGCAGAACCCATCATCGATGTGGGTGGAACTGGTGGGAGCAAGCCGGCAAAAGGAATGCCACTATGAGCCGCATCGGGTTCGACCGCTGGCAGGATCTCTCGACGTACGAACTGGAGGCAGCGATTTCCCGTGATCCAGTGGTAATTCTCCCGCTGGCGGCGATCGAGCAGCATGGGCCACACCTGCCGCTGTCCACCGATCTCGACATTGGCCTTGGCCTGCTCGATTCCGCGGCGGCGACGATCGGCGACGACTTCGCGGTGCTGATTTTGCCTCCCGTGGGAATTGGCACCAGCATGGAGCACACTGCGTTTCCAGGCACCTTGAGCCTTGATCCGGAAACTGCGCTGGCGATGATCCAGCAAATCGGGGCAGCCACGGCTCGAGCCGGTGTTCGGCGTTTACTTTTCTGCAACAGCCATGGCGGGAATAGCCAGGTGATGGATCTTGCCGGCCTGCGGCTACGCAGGGATTTCGACCTGTTGGTGGTCAAGTGCAGTTATTTCCGTTTCCCGCTTCCCGATGACATCGAGTTGCCGCCCGGTGAGTTGCGACATGGCCTCCATGGCGGTGCGATCGAAACGTCGATGATGCTGCATCTCGCCCCCGGATCGGTCCGAAGGGAACTTTGCAAGGAAGGGGTTTCGGTGGGCTATCGCCTGGACCGGGAGATGAAGAAGTTGGGTCCGGAGGGCGCGGCTTCCTTCGCCTGGATGACCCAGGATCTGCACGCCCACGGAGCGATCGGCAACCCATTGCTCGCCAACGCTGCCCTTGGCTCGCGTCTGGTAACGCATTACAGCGACGCGATCGCTGAGGTCATCCGCGATACCGCGGTGTTTCCACTCGAGATACTGCGGCCTGGGCAGATATGAGGCGAATATGAGGAGTCCCGATATCCCGAATTTCGTTAACGTGAAAGTCCCCTGTAGGGTGCCGTGAGGCGCAGCCGAACCGCACCGAAACCACGCTGGCCCCGGGCCCCGAGCCTCGAGCGGTGCAATTCGCTGCGCTCTTTGACACCTTACGCTTGGACATTTCATGGTTCGGGGTGGCCGCCGGTGCCATGAAAGTTAGCGCGAAAGGGCCTGCGTAGGGTGCCGTGATCGAGACTGACAACGAAACGCGGCAATGGGACGTGATGCTCACGCGGCTGGGGGCCGTGCGCGCTGGTCGGGAAGCGGTGATCTCCGGCGAACAGCCTCCCTCTGTCGCGCACGTTGAACCACCGACACAACTGGAGGCGATCTACGGCCCACTGGTTGCGACGAAAACATTGGTAATCGCCCAGTTGGGGCAAACGCTCGACGGACGTATTGCGACACGGAGCGGTGACTCGCACTTCGTGACCGGACCTGACGATATCCGGCATCTGCATCGCTTGCGTGCTCTGGTGGACGCCGTGATCGTTGGGGCGGGCACGGTGATCGCCGACGATCCGCGGTTGACCGTGCGCCACGTTCGCGGCGACCACCCGGTGCGCGTGGTTCTGGATCCGACGGGGCGGGTTCCGGACGATCGACGGCTGTTTCTCGACGGTTTGGCACCGACACTCTGGCTGCGCAGCCGAAGTGCGGAATCGATACCCGATCGAGCAGGCGTGGAGACGGTCCTGCTGAAAGCGGATACGGAAGGCGAGGGCTTTGATCCGTCGGAAATTCTCGCTGTTCTGGCCGCGCGCGGCCTGCGGCGCGTCCTGGTCGAGGGTGGCGGCCTGACGGTATCCCGCTTCCTGGCAGCGGATGTTCTCGACCGGCTGCATCTGACGGTGGCACCGATGCTTCTGGGATCCGGCCGACCGTCGGTGACCCTGGAGCCCGTGGACTCGCTGCGCGAGGCATTACGACCTCGGTGTCGTCACTTCGTGCTTGGCCAGGATATCCTGTTCGACCTTTGTTTCCATTGCTGACCAACCCCTGCCCGACCGGAGGGTCACGCTTAACAGTGGGACGACTCCCGGAAGCGCCGCGAGAAGGAACAACAAACCATACGCCACCGCGATAGCTACACCCTCCGCGGCGCCAAGCCCACTGAATCCCCAGAGGAGGGCGGCTGCACCCTCGCGTACCCCCCAACCTGCGATACTGATCGGCAGCATCATCACCAGCAGCACCGGTGCGATCAGTGGTAACAATGTCGTCACTGCGATGTCCGAGCCCAGAGCGCGCGCGGCGGCGATGTAGAGCATCAGGTTGGCGGCCATGACCAGCGTTGCGGTCCCGAATTGCAGCAGTAATACCGGGGAGGGCAGGAAAGCGCGACGCGCGTCTGCCCCCAATGGCCGGATGATCGACCGCAGTGACGCAAGCCGCAGAATGATTGCGCTGATGGCAATTGCGAGCAGTGTGCCCAATCCCCACCAGCCCCAGACCGCACCTGCTGGCCAACGCGACGCGAGGGCGATTACCGAAACGACAGCGACCGCCACCATCACCGTCTGGACCATAAGTCGTTCAAGAATGACCGCATGGACCGCTGTGCGCGTTCGCGCCGATGAGACGGCGTGGCGCCAGGCGCGCGAGACATCACCCAGAATTCCACCCGGAAGCAACTGGTTCAGAAGCACGCCAAGGTAGTACTCGCTCAACGCATGTCGATAAGACATGCCAACGCCGAGCCGCTCGGCGGTGAATCGCCAACGCCAGGCGAGGAGCATGATCTGCAGCACGCAAATGATGAGGCCCAGAGCTACCCAACGCAGGTCGAGTTTGGTGATTCGGCTGGTGATTTCCGAGGCATCCAGAAAGTACAGCAATGTGAGCAGTAGTGCGCCACTGACCACGTATCGCAGCAGGGATCGAAGCCAGCGTCGTCTCACCGGGCGGTGTCCGGCAATGCCAGTAGATCCTGATGTCCGACCCGTACCCGGGAATGACCGGATAAGAGGTCCCGGCAACGCCGTTCACCCCATGCCCGAAAGTCGGATTCGTGCGCCGGATCCTGCTCGGAAGCGGCCGCGACCCAGCCGTCGACCAGCATACGGGCCAGGCCCGGACTTTCGCAGCCGATGTCCCATGCGCTGGGCTCGATCCAGACGAAATAGTTGACCGCCCGCAAGCCGTCCGCAAGCTGTGCCGAGGCACTGGGTCCGAGAGCCGCACCCAGCCCTTTGTTGCGGGTCTGATGGGTATTGACAGCCTCGCCAACGGTCGGATCCCACGGATCCGGGGTCGACCATTCGATATGTCCGTCGTAGTTCAGCGCCATCATCACGGCAGCGGCCCTCAGTCGACAGGCATCGACCAGGGTGTCCAGCCAGGTTTTCGAAACCAGGTCAAGGAGCGCCGATGCCGTCACCAGATCGTAGGGGTGCTGATCCGCGTAATGGTCCCAAGCTCCCAGATCGGCCTGAATGCAGCGCCATTGCAAACCAGGAATCTTCGTTCGAACCAGGGCCAGCAACGCTGGGTCATGGTCGACGAGCGTCCAATCCTGTCTTTGCTTCAGGTGTGGGCTGAGCCAGCGCAGGTTGGAACCGGTCCCGGCGCCAAGGTCAAGAATGCGCAGCGGGTCGCGTCCGGCGCACCAGTCGTGCAGCCTTGGCAGTAGCGAGCGAGAGCGCGCAAAGTGATCCAGCGGCTCGCGCAGGGCGAGCCAGTCGGATTGAAACCGGTCGCTCATGGATTGGAGGTCCTCTCGACGGAGGCGGCAAAACGGGTAGCGGCCTGGTGCCAATCCGGCAACGTCCGGGCATGGGCCAGGGCACCCTGTGCCAGTTTCTCCCGCAGCTTTGGTTGCTTGATCAGGCGCGCCAGCGCCAGGGTCAGCGCGTCGATATCGCCGGGTGGTACCAGCAGTCCGGCGTGTGCCGGCACCGTCTCCGCAATTGCACCTCCCGTTGTGCTCAGTATCGGCAGGCCGAATGCCATCGCCTCGGTGAATGCCATGCCGTAACCTTCGTACCAGGATGGCAGAACAAACAGGCTGCCGGATCGGTACAGCATTTCCAGATCCTCGCTCGAACATTCCCCGAGGACGCGTACCCGGTCGGCGAGTCCACGTTGCGCGATCATCTTTTGCACCCTGGCTGCGAAGTCGGGGTCGCGCTGGGTACTGCCGGCGACAACGCATTCCCAATCGAGCGCGCGCAGTCGGTCGAGCGCCTCGATCAGCAGGTCCTGGCCCTTGCGTGGTGTGAGAGTGCCCACGCACAACAGCAGGAGGGGGGCTCCGTGTGCGCGCATGGCGCGGCTGGTGATGCCTCGGTTGCCGGGAATCACCACGTCGATCGGTATCGATTGCGGCAGCCAATCCCGTAGCAAGCAGCCTGTGAATGGGCTGGTTACGATTACCCGGCGGCAGGCGGTCAATGCCCGTTGTTCCAGTTGGCGCAGTTCCCTGCGCCTGTATGGATCGAGGGCGGTTTCCTCCGACAGCGGGTGGTGTACCAGGGCAATGAGGGCGAGCCGCCGCTTCTGGGCGATCGCGGGAGCCGGCAAACCCCCAAGCGCGAGGCCATCGACCACCACCCGCGCGTGGTCAGGCAGTTCGCGCAGGGTCGAGTCGAATGCCGCCTCCGCCTCGGGATCCGGACCGGGAAAGCGACCGGGCAGTTCATGGACTTCTATCATCCAACCTCGTTCACGCAAGGTGTCGCGGATCCGCCGGTCGTAGATATAACCACCCGTGCACTGTTTCAAGGATCCCGGGACCACCAGGTGGAATACACCAGGGTTCAAAGTGGGCCTTCGTAACTGGCCCAGGCAATATGGGATTCGTGCAGCGTGACGAGCAGCGAGGTCAGTCCGGACGCCGAGGGACCGAGCTTGCCGCGCTTGATTGCATCCGCAAGGCGCTGGTGAATCTGGTGGGCGAGGAACTCGGTGGTGGTGTTCCGGTTTTCGAACTCGGGATGATCGTCGAGGTTCTGGTAGTTCAGTGCCGAGAGGATGGCCGACAGTTGCTGGCCGGCCAGGCCGATATCCACCACCAAGCCGTCGGCGTCGAGTTGTTCCCGACGAAACGTGGCGTCGACGACGTAGGTGGCGCCATGCAGACGCTGGGCCGGGCCGAAGACCTCTCCGGTGAAGCTGTGGGCGATCATGAAGTGGTCACGGACGTTCAGGCTGTACATTGGATCTCCTTTCGCAGGGCAGTTGATATAGCGATTGGTGCTGATTCACGAACACCAGCGCGTCGCCATGCTTTTCGATTCTGGCTCAGGATTCGTCTGTCGACCACGGCCCACGATAATCTTGCGCGCGGTCGACTGTTGATGACTCCTGGGCACCCGGTTCGTTCCAGATTCGGTCGATCTCAGGGATACCGGATCCGGTGGCAAAGCGTATCTGTGTCACCGCAAGACAGTCGGGTCATGACCGTGGGCAGGGTGTCGAAATCGCTTTCGTCGGTAATCAGAAGATCGAGTTCCGGTGCCCTCAGCAGGTCCAGCGCGAGACCGAGGCGCCTTCGGTGATCCCATCGCGCTTGTCGTCGTGACGGAATTCGGCCCACCTGGCTGCTTTTCAGCGACAGCCGTCGGGAGTGGAAGGCTTCGCCCAGAGGCAGGGTAACCCCTTGGTTTCCATACCAGCTCAGTTCCAGCACCGTCGACTCGACACCCGCGCACTGCAATGCCTGGGTCAGGCCCTCCGGGCGTCCACTGGCATGAATGACGAGGTCGGCATCGGACACATTCGCGGCGATCGTGGTGAATTGAATTTCCAATGCATGGCTCACGGCTTCACGCGCCGGGTTGATGTCGACCAGTGTCACCTGTGTGCCGGGAACCTGGCGGCATAGCCAGGCCGTCAAGAGCCCCAGCACGCCGGCACCGAGGATCGCGATTCGATCGCCTGCCATGGGTCCCGCATCCCAGCAGGCGTTGATCGCGGTCTCCATGTTGGCCGTGAGTACGGCGCGTTCCGGAGCAAGTCCCGCCGGCAGCGGAACCGCGGCCGAGCCGGGAAGCCGGAACCAGTCCTGGTGTGGGTGCAGGCAGAAGACCGTCTCCCCAAGGCGTTCCACAGGACCTTCTTCGATACATCCGACGTTGATGTAGCCGTATTTCACCGGTGCCGGAAAATCACCGGCCTGAAACGGTGCTCGCATGGCCTGGAACTGCGTTTCGGGCACCATTCCGTTGAAGACAAGAGTTTCGGTGCCACGGCTGATTCCGGAATAGAGGCTCCGGACCAGGACATCCCCGGGCCGGGCCGGTGGCAGCGTTTCCTCGCGAATGGCCCCGTGGCCGGGCCTGGTGACCCAGAAGGCTCGGGCGGTTTCCACGGACATGGCGGGTACTCCGGAAGAGGGGGAATATTGCTGCATCGTAATCGGCAATCGATCCGAGTGGCTACAACCAATTCCATCGGGAGTGGTCCAATCGCTCGTCACAGCAGCCCAAGTCCGACAGGCTCCTGGGAGTTTCGCCTTATGCCGCCCCGTGAGGATTCCAACACCATGTATCACAGCCTGCCCGAAGCGCAATGGCGAGGTCTGATCCGCCAGCTTCGAGAACGGACTTCCCTCTGGAGGACCGAACTCCTTCTCGGGCTTGTCATCGTTGCGCTGGCCGCCACGGTTCTCCACGTGGTAACCAAAGTGCCCGCAACGGTGTTCGGGACGTCCTTGTTCGTCTACCTGCTGATCGTCTTCACGGTGCTTTACCACGCGCCATCGTTTCCAGGTCAGAGCGGGCCCGGGCCGGCCAACCGGGTGACTTTTCTTCGCGCGGCACTGATCGTGCCGGTCGCGGCATTGATTCTCCATCCCGCTCACCTCGACGCAGACACCACCTACTGGCTGCTGGCTTTGGCGACATTGGCATTGTTGCTGGACGGTGTGGATGGTGCCGTTGCGCGCCGCACCGGATCGATCACCAGGTTCGGTGCGCGCTTCGACATGGAACTCGACGCGCTACTGATCATGGCCCTGGCAATCCTGGTCTGGCAGACAGGACAGGCCGGTATCTGGGTGCTGTTGATCGGTCTCATGCGCTACTTGTTTGTTGCCGCGGGCTGGCGATGGCAATGGCTGGAAAATGATCTACCCCCGAGCCGCCGCCGGCAGACCATCTGTGTTGTTCAGTCGGTCGCACTGCTGGTGGCACTGGTGCCTCTGGTTCCGAGCGGCTTCGCCGGCGCGATTGCATTGGGTGCATTGCTCGTGTTGACGTATTCCTTCATCGTGGACATACGTTGGCTCTACCTTGCCCACCATCGTTACGCGAGGGATTCCCGATGAAGCGGATTGACGCGAGACGCACCTGTTCGGGGACGGTACTGATGTTTCTTCTGCTGGCTTTGCCCCATTGGGCGCATGCCGATATGGATCGCTGGGTGATCGACGAGGAACACTTCGCCGTCGGTTTTCTGGTGGACCACATCGGCTTTGCCCGGGTACTGGGGATGTTCCTGCGCGCGGAGGGTCATTTTCTCTACGACCCCGAAACCATGGTAATCGGCGGTGGAGAATGGGTGATCCATACCGACAGCGTTTTCACCAATCATCAGAAAAGGGATGAACATCTGCGCGGCAGCGACTTTCTTGACGTCGAACGGTATCCGCGCATGGTCTTCCGCCCCCAGCGCTGGGAGCCCACCAACGACGGTGAAGGACGCCTGACGGGTAGTCTGGAGCTTCTTGGGCAGACCCGACCGGTAACACTGGAGGCGCGAATCAACAAGATCGGACGTTATCCTTTACCACTGGGTGGGTTGTTTTCTCGTCCCCAGGTGCTTGGTGCCTCGCTGCGCGGCACCATCCGCCGCAGCGAGTGGGGAATGACCTACGGATTGTCCCGGGGCCTGGTGGGTGACGAGATCGAGCTCATTCTGGAGTTCGAGGCGCGGCGTCAATGACAGGCCGAATTCAGGGTTGCGTGACCGTGTCCGGCCAACCTCGGAGTGGCGAGCAATGAGTATTGTGAGCTGGTGGCCTTTCGGGCGCGTGCCCGAGATTTCCGCGAACGAACTGGCCGAGGCGCTTGATCACGGGGACGTTCAGGTCCTCGATGTGCGTACAGGTGTGGAATTCCGCCGCAGCCACATCCCCGGGGCCAGACATCTGCCAATCACCCGTTTCAGCCCCGCGAACCTGATGCAGCTTGGGCTTGATCCACGGCGGCCGGTGGTTGCCATCTGCCTGACTGCACACCGGAGCATTCCCGCTGTCAGAAAGCTCGCTGTATTGGGGTTCGACGCCCGGCAACTACGGGGTGGCATGCGGGCATGGTGGCGCCACGGCGGTCGCTGTGAGGGAATATAGGCGGTTCCAGGCCCAGGACGTCACTGACCCCAGCGAATTGCACCTGTCGAGGCTTGCTTGCGGTGGCTTGACTCAGCGTGATCCCGCTGAGTTGTGCCTCGCCTCGCGTTACCTTTCGAATCGAATTATCACGGAAAAGGGTCTTTTCGCGATGAAGAAGGCGGATCGGGGCAGGGCAGGTGCGCCAAATGGCGAGGGAAGACTTGACGACCCGAGCGCCTAAAGGGTAACCTAAACCCATATATCGTTATATGCTTATGTAGTATTCACCGGCGAGTCGCCGTCGGGTGATTCAAGGGTAAAAGTGCAGTGACCCCGCCTGCTGCGCCATGTGATGGCTAAACAGGCGCAAACGACAAAAACGTTTCTTCGGCGATAAAAAAGGAGAACAGTCATGCGCAAATCTCTCAAGGTTCTGGCGGCTTCCGCTCTCGTTCTGGCCTTCGCGGCCCCGATGCAATCCAGCGCCCAATGGTACGGGCCCGGTTATGGGTACGGTCCGTACTATGGTCCCGGTTACTACGGCCCGGGTTATGGCCGTGGCTGGGGTGACTGGTTCGGCCTCGGCGACCTGTTCGGAGACTTTGGCTTCTCGATGCGCGGCAGTGGTCGCGGTTGGGGCCGCGGATACGGTCGTGGCGATGGCTGGGGCTATTACGACCCCTATTATCGTGGCTGGGGGTATGCGCCGTACTACGGCGGCCCATGGGGCGTTCCGGCACCGCAGCAGTCCGAATCTGAATAAGCCCGACCATTCGGCATTCGGCATTCGGC
>SLHN01000262.1 GCA_007136145.1 Thioalkalivibrio sp. | reverse complement strand
CCAATAGCGGCGACCGACCCATTCAAGTCGGCTCGCATTATCATTTTTTTGAAACCAATCCGGCGCTGTACTTCGACCGCGCCGCCAGCCGAGGGTATCGGCTGAATATTCCCGCCGGAACCGCCGTGCGTTTTGAACCGGGCCAAGAACGCGAGGTAGAACTCGTGGCCTATGCTGGTGAGCGGGTCGTCTATGGGTTTCGTGGCGATGTAATGGGGAAACTGTGATGAAGATCAGTCGTCAAGCCTATGCCGATATGTTCGGCCCCACCACCGGCGACCGAGTACGCCTGGGCGATACGGCCTTAATCCTGCAAGTCGAACGCGATTTCACCACTTACGGTGATGAAGTCAAATTCGGCGGCGGCAAAGTCATCCGCGACGGGATGGGACAATCCCAACGCAGCCGCGCCCAAGGTGCGGTCGATACCGTCATTACCAATGCCTTGATTGTCGATCATTGGGGGATTGTTAAAGCCGATATCGGCATCCGCGATGGCCGCATCGTCGCTATCGGCAAAGCCGGTAATCCCGATGTGCAGCCTAATGTAGACATTATTATTGGCCCTGGCACTGAAGCGATTGCCGGCGAGGGCATGATCGCCACGGCGGGCGGCATTGATGCCCATATTCACTTTATCTGCCCGCAACAAATCGAAGAAGCCCTGATGTCGGGCGTGACCACCATGCTGGGCGGCGGCACTGGTCCAGCCACCGGCACCAATGCCACCACGTGCACTCCTGGCCCGTGGAATATTCACCGCATGTTGCAAGCCGCTGAGGCGTTCCCGATGAATCTGGGTTTTCTCGGCAAAGGCAATGCCAGCCTGGCAGCGGCGCTGGATGAACAACTGATCGCCGGAGCGATGGGCATGAAGCTCCACGAAGACTGGGGCACGACGCCCGCTGCCATTGATACCTGCTTGACGGTGGCCGAACGGCATGATGTGCAAGTCGCCATTCACACCGATACCTTGAACGAATCGGGGTTTGTCGAAGATACCCTAGCGGCGTTTAAGGATCGGGTGATCCATACCTATCATACGGAGGGCGCGGGTGGCGGCCATGCCCCAGACATTATCAAAGCCTGCGGCGCGGCCAATGTCCTGCCCTCCTCCACCAACCCGACCCGACCGTACACGGTCAACACCGTGGACGAGCATCTGGACATGCTGATGGTCTGCCATCATCTCGACCCGAATATTCCTGAAGATGTGGCCTTTGCCGATTCGCGCATCCGCCGTGAAACCATTGCGGCTGAAGATATTTTGCATGATTTAGGCGCGTTTTCGATGATTGCTTCTGATTCGCAAGCGATGGGGCGGGTCGGCGAAGTGATTTGCCGAACATGGCAGACCGCGCATAAGATGAAGCACCAGTTTGGCGCATTGGCTGAAGATCCGGCAGAACATGATAACCATCGGATTAAGCGCTATATTGCCAAATACACGATTAATCCGGCGATTACTCACGGCATCGGCCATGAAGTCGGTTCGCTGGAAGTCGGCAAACTGGCGGATATTTGTCTGTGGAAACCGGCCTTTTTCGGGATTAAACCGGCGCTGATCCTCAAAGGGGGCTTGATTGCTGCCGCACCTATGGGTGATCCCAACGCCTCGATTCCCACACCCCAGCCGGTGCATTACCGCTTTATGTTCGGTGGTTTTGGCCCGGCCATCGCCGCCACCAGCCTGACGTTTGTCAGCAAGGCGGCATTGGAGAACGGCACTCTGCAAGCATTGGGTCTTAACAAGCGTTTAGTCGCCACGATGAATAACCGCAACATCCGCAAAAAGAATATGATTCATAACGCTTATCAGCCGGTGATGGAAGTCGATCCGCAAACCTATGAAGTCCGCGCCGATGGGCGGCTATTGGTCTGTGATCCACTGGATGTGCTGCCCTTGGCGCAGCGTTATTGTTTGTTTTGAGCCTTGTTTCGCCATGGATGGCGTCAGCGGTATCATAGCCCCTGATTCAGCCTCGATTATCCTGCAATCCTGCCTCCGATGAACCGCCAGCTCCAAGCTTATGCCTTTGCCGCCGCGACGGTGTTGTGTTGGTCAACAGCAGCTTCGGCCTTCAAACTCACTCTGATGGTGCTGGATTCAGGGGAAATGTTGCCGTACGCCGCTCTGAGTTCGCTGCTGGTTCTGGCTGTGATTGTCGCCCTGTCCGGCGGCGGTGGCTTAAGCGCTTGGGGGTGGCGTGATTACGCTCGTTCCGCTGGCTTGGGTGCTTTGAACCCGTTTATGTACTATCTACTACTATTTGGCGCTTACGACCGCCTGCCCGCACAGGAAGCTCAACCGCTGAATTTCGTCTGGCCGATTGTCCTAGTATTGCTGTCTATTGTGATTCTCGGCCAGCGTCTTAAGCTGTTCAGCCTGATCGCCATGCTGATCAGCTTCAGCGGTGTGGTGATTATTTCCACCCGTGGCGATGTGTGGGGATTGAATTTAACCGATGGCTTGGGGGTTGGTTTAGCGTTGTCCAGCGCGCTAGTGTGGTCGCTGTATTGGCTGTATGGGGTTAAAGATTCCCGTGACCCTACCGCTAGGCTGTGTGTGAATTTTGCCTTTGGCTGCGGGTATATTTTACTCTACCAACTCTGGGTAGGCGATTGGCGGCTGCCGCCGTTACTGGGTCTAGCGGGAGCGGTCTATATTGGCTTGTTTGAAATGGGTCTGGCCTTTGTCCTATGGCTACAGGCTCTGAAACGCTCCCAAACCACTGCGCAAGTGAGCAATCTCATCTACCTGACGCCGTTTTGTTCGCTCGTGGTGATTAACCAGGTGGTTGGGGAAACCATTTATCGCAGCACTGTGCTTGGATTGATGTTAATTGTGATCGGTATTATCTACCAGCAATACGGCGAGTACCGCCAGCGGGCGGCTCGCCAATCTTACACCACGGGGGGACACGCATGAGCCGCGATCCGCGCAAACAGCAGATCAACCACAATAAACTGGCTAAACGCTTGCGGCGTCAGGTCGGGCAAGCCATTCAGGATTTTAATCTGATTGAGGCCGGAGAGCGGATCATGGTGTGTTTATCTGGCGGCAAGGATTCGCATACTTTGCTGGATATATTGCTTAATTTACAACGTAGTGCGCCGGTTGATTTTGAGCTATTGGCGGTGAATTTGGATCAAAAACAGCCCGGCTTTCCCGCCCATGTATTACCGGAGTATCTGGAACAACTCGGTGTGCCGTACCAGATCATCGAGCAAGACACCTACAGCGTGGTGCAGCGGGTCATCCCCGAGGGCAAAACCCGCTGCGGATTGTGCTCACGCTTGCGCCGAGGTGCCTTATATCAGTTTGCCAAAAGCCAAGGGATTCGCAAAATCGCGCTGGGTCATCACCGCGACGACATCATTGAAACCCTGTTTCTGAATCTGTTCCATGCGGGTAAGCTCAAAGCCATGCCGCCGAAATTGCTCAGCGAAGACGATGCCCATGTGGTGATCCGCCCGTTGGCCTATTGCCGAGAAGGCGATATCGAGCGCTATGCAGCGATACGAGCCTTTCCGATTATCCCGTGCACGCTCTGCGGCAGCCAAACCCATCTGCAGCGTCAGGCGCTAAAACAGATGTTGCACGATTGGGAACGGCAGCACCCGGGCCGCCTTGATACGGTGTTCACCAGTTTACAAAACGTGGTGCCATCGCATTTGGCGGATCAAACGCTGTGGGATTTCCAAGGATTGGGGGGGCACGCCGATACCAAAACCCCATCTTGGCTGGTACCGGCGACGGCAAAGCACTAATCAGGCTTTTAGATCGGGGATTGTCTTACTTTCCAGCAT
>SLHN01000116.1 GCA_007136145.1 Thioalkalivibrio sp. | reverse complement strand
CGTTTTCCCGCCGCGCCCCGATCATCGGGGCGCGCTTTTCACCATTCTGAACGGGAGCCAACATGGAACAATCCGACATCCTCGTAATCGGCGGTGGCAGCGGTGGCCTCGCGGTTGCGGAGCGAGCGGCCGGCCACGGCGCCCGCACGATCGTGTTCGACCCCAAACCACTGGGCGGTACCTGTGTGAACGAGGGCTGTGTCCCGAAAAAACTGACCTGGTACGCGGCCCATCACGCCAGCCATGCGCGGCACGCGCACGAATTCGGCATTGATGTCGATGTGTCGGGAATCCGCTATGGCGACCTGGTGCAGCGCCGTCACGACTTCCTGCGCATGCTGAACGACTACTGGTCCGGCTACCTGGAGCGCCTCGGCGTCGAGTACGTGCCCGAGCGCGCCCAGCTCGTGGATGCGAACACCGTGACGGCCGGTGGCAAGACCTACAAGGGCAAGCGCGTGGTCATCGCGACTGGCGGCGAACCCATCGTGCCCAGGATGCCGGGTCATGAACTCGGCGCAACTTCGGACGATTTCTTCCAGTGGACCGACCTGCCGAAATCACTGGCGATCATTGGCGCGGGCTACATCGGCCTGGAAATGGCCGGCATGCTGCGCTCCTTCGGCGTCGAGGTTACCGTCATCGCAATGGAAGAGCGAGTGCTGGAGATGTTTGATCCGATGATCAGCCACGTACTGGATCGGCACCTGGAGGAACAGGGGATCGTGCGCCACCTGGGCGCCACCGTGAAGGGGCTGGCTGGAGAACCCGGGGCGGTACGAGTACAAATCGCGGATGGGGCTGAGTTCGGTCCCTTCGAACGGGTGCTATGGGCGGTGGGCCGCCGCCCGAAGACGCGGGATATCGGCCTCGAGGCAGCCGGTATCGAGATCCTTCCGAACCACACCATCCCCGTGGATGAATGGCAACAGACGAACGTGCCCGGTGTGTTCGCCCTGGGTGACATCATCGGCAAGGGTCCTCTGACACCGGTGGCGATCGCCGCCGGGCGTCGTCTGGCGGATCACTGGTTCGCGCCCGAGCGCAACCCGGCTCCAGTGGACTATACCCAGATCCCGACGGTGACTTTCACCCACCCGCCTACCGCTGCCGTGGGCATGACCGAACCTCAGGCGATCGAACAGTTCGGTGATACGGTTCAGGTGTACGAGACTGAGTACGGAGGGCTGGCCCGCGCGTTTGCCGAGGGCAACATCGCGCCGATCGCCATGAAACTGGTCTGTGCGGGTGAGGACGAGCGGATCGTCGGCATCCACATGGTCGGAGATGCTGTCGACGAAATGCTGCAGGGCTTTGCGGTCGCGGTCCGCATGGGTGCGACCAAGCGCGACTTCGACCTCACGATCCCGATCCATCCAACGAGTTCCGAGGAACTGGTGACACTCAAGGTCCCTCGGCCAGGGCAGAAGGATCCCGTCGCGAACGCGGCCTGAAGTGGTATGTAACTGATGGAAAGAAGGGGTCGGCCCAGTATAGATGGGCCGACCCCGATAGATCATTCGCCGTAGAACTGGTTGGGGATCAGCAGCAACGCCTTCCAGAAGATCTGCGCCTGCTGGGCAGTCACTCCCTGCAGGCCCACATCGTACTTGACCTCGCTGCGCGTGGGTGCCTCGACACCACTCACATAGGTGTCCTGGAACGTGATCGTGCCATTGATCGTATCGCGTGCCGGGCTAGGCATGAAAAAGGCCTCCTCACCCATATCGTCCTCGAACGCGGCTGACTCGTCCGAGGCTCCCTGGTCTTCGTTGACCAGTACGTTCAGTTCGTAGCGACCGCTGGTGTCAGAGATGTCGACCCATTTCAACCCGCCGGTGAAGCGATCCTTGGTATCGGCGTAGGTGGCCGTCAGCGACGGAAACCAGTTGTCGGTTTCGTAGGAATAGATGAACTGACCATCGACCACAGCCTCGACATAGTTCGATGACGGACCCGCCGCCAGCTTCGTGCGCTGGAAGGTCACCGGATCGACGTCACCCAGGGTCATGGTGACCTCCCTTTCGCCGACCATCCGTGTCAGCGTCGCTGTCTGCTTGGCCGCGGTGTCCATCAGGTCGGTCAGCGTGGTCCGGGCCTTCACTGGCGTGGACTGCACCGATCCGCCAAATTCCGAGGTAAAGCCGGTCGCCCTGCCAATCGTCTGAACTTCGACACGGAGGTTCGAGGCCGTAAGATCGATGCGGCCATTGCGGTCCTTGGTGGCCGTCCCGACCAATTTACCGACGACCCGCTGCTGACTGCGGTCGGCTGGGTTGATGACACCCAGGTCGACGTCGTACCGGCAGGCGCCTTCCTGCAGGACCCGTCCAAGGTGGCGTGAGAAAACGTAGGGCAGGCACTGAATCTTGCCGCGGTAGAAGGTGTTGCCTACCGACACATCCATGTCGAACACGTCCGCGACACCCGGTTTCGCTGAATCATGCTCGCGGTTACGTGGCAGACGCGAATCCCAGTCGATCACCAGTGAACCGGTAATGTACCCGGATTCACTCAGCTTCTGTTCGGCGAGTACCGTCTGACCAGAAACCAGAAGCCCTGCGCCAACGGCCAAGGCCAGAACATTTCTTTTCAGGGTGGTGCTTTGCATCGTTCAGG
Source organism: Thioalkalivibrio sp. (assembly GCA_007136145.1). Lineage (GTDB taxonomy): Bacteria > Pseudomonadota > Gammaproteobacteria > Ectothiorhodospirales > Ectothiorhodospiraceae > Thioalkalivibrio. Next base: position 1,228 of record SLHN01000116.1, on the reverse strand, counting down.
GTCTCCCAATAAGTACTGTGCCGCGGCTGTCGTGCGCGGGGAAACGCTTCCCGGGCAGGGGAAGGAAAACATTCACCAACAACCAGGTTCCGGATTCGGCGTGTTACCGCTACTCATGACTCATGGTCCGGAATCGCTCGACTCACGACCCTTGCTCGGTTTTGCTCGACCACGGACACCTACCCCAGTCGGGCAGCGATCGCTCCATGAGGCGAATGAGCATACGCCACTTCGGCCATCGCGCACTACGAGAAAATCATGCTGAAAACAAAACTTCACATCCCGGGGAAAGTGCGAATACAAGGCACGCCGAACTGAAATTCCTGAAAACAGCGTCTAGAATCATTTTCGGCTGGCATTCGAGCCCTGATCCACCGGGCTCCCCGTGTTTTCCGTACTTTCCGTTGCGATCGTCGCTGGCATCGGCAGGTCGCAGCGCGAATCCGCAACGATTCGCGGCCGGCCAGGCGCTTGGCTACTCGCTGCCAGCCGCTATTCAAGCCGATGCCTGGTCCAGGGAGGTCAATGCCATGAATGAACGCAACTCAAACATTGCCGACGTGACCATACACATCCACGAGGCAATCGACACGGATCGCCGGGCCCGTCTGCGGCACAGCCTGCTGGCACTGAATGGTGTTCATGCGATCTCCGACCCCAACGGGCAGGCGCATCTGGTGGTGGTCAGGTTCAATCCCGAGCAACTCGCAAGCGACGACATCCTGGATGCCGTGCTCGGCACCGGCCTGCACGCGGAGATGATCGGCCTTTGAGCTGAAAGCCCGGGCCAGCAACGGGAGCATCCTGCAATTGCAGCGCTGGTTTGCGGAAACGCCCTGAACGTCTTATGGTCGCGAGTCTCCCTGATCTCCCACCCGGAGTATCATGAAGGTATTGGTCGTGCTTGGACACCCGCGTGTCGGCAGCCTTTGCGGGGCTCTGGCCGAGGCCTATGCCGACGGCGCTCGAAAGGCCGGAGCCGAGGTCCGGCAAATGAACCTCGCGCAACTGGAATTCGATCCTGACGTCCGCACCGAGTCACCAAGTTCACAGCCGCTGGAGGAGGGGTTACTCGCGTCGCGGCAACTCGTCGCCTGGGCCGAACACCTTGTGTTCGTGTATCCGACCTGGTGGGGTACTTTCCCAGCGTTGCTGAAAGGGTTCCTGGACCGCGTCTTTGCTCCGGGTTTCGCGTTCCGTACCTGCGAGGGAGGGACCGGGTACCAGG
>SLHN01000048.1 GCA_007136145.1 Thioalkalivibrio sp. | reverse complement strand
TCGACACCGTTGAGGCGCTGGTCGCGGCGGCACGATGAAGCGCCGGCGGTGTCACAGCCTGGAAGTATTCGGGTAAGGGTAAAATTCCGAAGCTCGGCATTGCCAGGATTGTCAGCCGACGCCAGAGGTGGCAGGCTTCCCATCAAGGAACTCGCGCACCCCGCCTTCGGGAAATGGGTGCCTCGGTGGGCTGAAATGACCAGACTCGGCAAGTTTGCAATCGACCCTGTTCGCGTTCATGGCGGGTTCCATACCAGCATCTGGTGGCCCGACGATGGCGACTGCGTTTGGACCGAAAACGCTGGGTCTATGCAATGAGCGAGCTGGCCGATGCGCTGGGTTTGCGCGGGGGGATCGTTGCCGCCATTGGGGCCGGGGGCAAGAAGAGCGTGCTCAATGAACTGGTCGCCGGCGCACCAGGGCGGGTGGCCTGGACCGGCACGGTCTTCACTGCCCGTCCACCGCGATGGACCGGGGTCGAGGTCCACGTTGGCCATGAATCGGAACTGCTGGCACTGGCGCGCAAACTACAGGGGGCGGGTAGACACGCATTCCTGTTGCCGAGCGCGAAGCCTGGTCGTTTCGGCGGGCTCAGTGCCGACGGCGTCGACCGGCTCCATGCGGAGGGAAGTTTCGATCTGACGCTGGTCAAGGCGGATGGGGCACGCATGCGTGGTCTGAAATGCCCCAAACCCGGGGAACCGGTATTACCGGCAAGAACGCGTACGGTCCTGATGGTGCTCTCGGCGAAGGTCATCGGCAGGCCACTGGACGCAGAGTTCGTGCACCGCCCGGAACGGGTTGCGTCCGTCCTCGAAATTCCAATGGGTTCAGTGCTCGAGCCGGCCCATCTGGCCGCCGTATTCACCCGCCCCGGCGGTATCGCGGAAGGTACGGGTGGACTCGATATACTGCCGGTGATAAACCAGGTCGACGATGAGCAAACCCGGGAACTGGCGACCGAATCCGCACGTCTGGCCCTTGCTCAAAGCACCCGCTTCGACCGCGTCGTCCTTACCTGCCTGAAACGCTCCGATGCCCATCGGCAAGCTGTGGTGGACGTGATCCGGCGTGATTCCCTGTCCCGGGGTACATGAGTTGAGAAAGGAACTCACGGTGGCCGCGCCACCTGGCCACCTCCTGATCTTGCATGGATTCTTTCTTCCCGGTCTCCCGCCGGATACCTTTGTGTTACCAATGACATCGAGCATAAGCCGGGCGCGTGGTACGCTGTGCGCCGCTGATCCCGGATTGACTGCAGCGACATCGGGACGCTTCTGACAGCATCAGCACGCAAGAGCAGCGCGGTGCGCTGGCGGCACAACTCCAGAAAGAAGATCCAATCCTGTCATGAACATCAAAGCACGCAAGGCTGCCGGTGGCCAGGACAAGCCGGCACTGTCGATGGAGGACGCTCGTGCGCGCATCCTCGACGCACTCGAACCCCTGGTCGGCACCGAGACCGTCGGACTGCGGCAGGCCCTTCATCGGGTGCTCGCGGAACCGGTGACGGCGGCCATTGACGTTCCGGCGCATACGAATTCGGCCATGGATGGCTACGTTGTACGTGCCGCGGATCTGACCGAAGCCGGTGCCACCCTGAGGATGGTAGGTGAAAGTTTTGCGGGTCGTCCGTTCCAAGGGCGATTCGGAGCCGGGGAGTGCGTGCGCATCATGACTGGAGCGGTGGTGCCAGAAGGTGGTGACACCGTCATCATGCAGGAACAGACCGAACGCGAGGGCGACCAGATCCGGTTCCACAAGCCCGCCAAGCCGGGTGCAAACGTCCGGTTGGCTGGCGAGGATATTGCCCGCGGGGATGTCGCCATGCGCCCTGGACGCTGGCTGACTCCGGCCGACCTGGGTGTGCTGGCTTCGGCTGGCGTGCCCACGGTATGTGTGAAGCGCAGGCCCAAGGTGGCCTTTTTCTCCACCGGCGACGAACTCAAACCGGTCGGCCAGACTCTGGAGCCGGGCCAGATTCACGACTCCAACCGCTACACTTTGTTCGGCATGCTCAGCGAACTGGGCGTGGAGATCGAGGATCTGGGAATCGTGCCAGACGAGCGTGATGCGCTGGACGAAGTTCTGCGGAAGGCCGTTCGTTTCGATGCGGTGCTCAGCACCGGAGGGGCGTCGGTCGGTGACGCCGATTATGTGGTCGAAGCGCTGGAGAAGCTGGGCAATCTGGGCTTCTGGCAAGTGGCGATGAAACCGGGTCGGCCACTGGTATTCGGACGGATCGAGCGGGCGTGGTTCTTTGGCCTGCCCGGCAACCCGGTCGCGGTCATGGTTACTTTCCTGCAATTCGTAAGACCAGCCCTGGTCACTCTTGCCGGTGGCAGGCCGATGTTGCCGTTGCAAATGTCCTTGCCGGTGATCGGCGACATCCGCAAGCGACCCGGGCGGCGTGAATTCCAGCGCGGTCGACTGGTACAAACGGATGAGGGCCTCGCGGTCTCGCCGTTTCGCCAACAAGGCTCGGGGGTATTGCGCTCCATGAGCGAAGCCGATTGCCTGATAAACCTTGCCCCCGAGCTTGGCAATGTGTCGGCCGGAGACAGGGTTATGGTCGAGCCTTTCGCGCAGCCGGTGTGGAACGGCGACTGATTGCAGTCAGGGCTTCCCGGTGCGGACATTCCGACGACATGGCGGATACGACCAACGACGGCAGGCCTCTGTGGGGCCGCCACGCGGTGTGAACATCGTGAGCGGAGCCCATTGCGCGGTCGCGGGATAAGCTAAGGAAGCGCTGATTAATGCACTTGTCATTGCGAGCGAAGCGCGGCAATCCAAACGGCGCATATGGAGTCAATGCCTTATGGATCGCCGCGTCGCTTCGCTCCTCGCGATGACGTATTAATCAGCGTTTCCCTAAGCGCAAGACCCGAAATGGCGAACATGAAATCAATGCCTTATGGATAGTCACATCGCGCCGCTCCTGCCGACGAACCGGTAGTCGGCGTTACCTTTTAGAGCAACGTTTCAGCCCGCTGGTCCGGGTGCTCGCCCCGTTGGCGCAACAGCATGAGTCCGGTTCAGCGCCGGCTTCGGGCAGCGCAGGCATACCCACCTTCGACGACGCTCCGTGACTGGATCCCAGGAGGGTCTTCGTCACGGAGACCGCGGTCCTTCCTGAGTCACTTTGAACGGGCATGCACCAAGGCCCCCAGGAGAGCGTCGACACCGTGGTTATATATAATGAAATGTGATTAGGTGTCACTCTAAATTATTTTTCTTGATGTTAATCGGGCTTCATACTCTGCCGCAGTTTTCGCTCACCTCCGGTCACAGGGGATTCCCCCGGTTCTCGCCCTTGAGAGTCGCGGCCCGGGAGAGAATCGAACCAGGCGGTTCGTGGGCGGCGTTGACCACGGAAAATCCCGAGAGTAGGTGCCCAATGACGAAGAACAAGCATGGCGAACGGCAACATTCAGGAGCACTCAGCGATGCGCAGCTCCGCATGCTTGAGGAGATGGTGTCCTCGCTGCATCCTGATCAGTTGATCTGGGTTCGCGGTTATCTGGCCGGTGTCACCGCTGAAGTCGGTGCGTTCGCGACCGCGACTCCTGCCGTCGAGCGGACTCGGCAAATCGGACAGCAACCTGGAACAACACTCACGGTGTTGTTCGGAACCGAGACTGGAAATGGCCGGGAGGTCGCCCGCCGGGTTGTGGAGGCAGCTCAGGCGCAAGGCATCCAGGCCGATCTGCGCGACCTTGCGGAGGTCGGGCGTGCCGACTGGAAGCGGTTCGAGACAGTACTCCTGGTGGTGAGCACCCACGGCGAAGGCGAGCCGCCCGAGTCCGCTCGCCCGGCCCACACTTTTTTGCACAGCGCGCGGGCGCCAAGACTGAGTCACCTCCGGTACGCGGTGCTGGCTCTTGGAGACTCGAGCTATGAGCATTTCTGCCAGGCAGGCCGGGACTTCGACGAGCGCCTCGCGGAGTTGGGCGCCGAGGCCCTTATCCCGCGCGTGGACTGCGACGTAGCCTACGACGATGCCGCGACCGCCTGGATCGAAGCCGCGATGGGTGCTGTCGCGGCGGGCAGGATGCGCCCTGGCTTCACGGCGCCCGTGAACGCCGAGTCAGGACGTTCGACGATGCCGGGCACTTCAAGTCGCCACCCGACCCGCGCGCCCGTACTCGAGAACCATCTGTTGACCGCCAAAGGATCCAGCAAGGAGGTCCGCCACATCGAACTCTCGCTCGAGAACGGAGAGCTGGAGTACGAGCCGGGGGACGTGTTGCATGTGCTCCCCCGCAACCAGGCCGAATACGTCGAGGAGGTGCTTTCAGCCTTGGGTGCGGACCCTGAACAGCCGGTTGACGCTGGCGGTACACAGATTCCGTTCGCAATGGCTCTCGCCGAGCGCTATGAGATCACCAGGGTTACCCGCCCGTTTTTGGAGCGCTATACGGAATGCGCACAGGACCAAAACCTGCGCGAGATTCTCGCCGCGCAGGACAAACGTGTTCTCCGTGGCTTTATCAACGGTCGCCATGTGGTCGACGTGATTCGCGAGTTTCCGGCCGGGATAACGCCCCAGCAATTGATCGATATCCTGCGGCCATTGCCGCCAAGAGCCTATTCCATAGCCTCGAGCCACCGTGCCACGCCTGGGGAAGTTCACCTGACCGTCGGGGTGAGCCGGTACGCTGGACGCAATGGTGAGCATCGCGGCGTGGCCTCGGGATGGTTGGCTGATCTTGACCCTCTGGACGACGAAGCACCGATGTACGTGCGCGCCAATGAAGGTTTTCGCTTGCCGAAGGATCCTGATACACCAGTGATCATGGTGGGGAGCGGAACCGGTGTCGCCCCGTACCGTGGTTTCATCGCCGATCGGCTCGCTACCGGTGCCCGCGGGGACAACTGGCTGTTCTTCGGGGATCGCAATTTCGGGACCGACTTTCTCTATCAACGCGAGTGGCTGAGGCATCGCGAGCAGGGTCTGCTGACCAGACTGGACGTTTCCTGGTCCCGGGACAAGGGGCGGGATAGGCGCTATGTGCAGCACAGCCTCGAGGCTTGTGGCCGAGAACTCTACGACTGGTTGGAGAGAGGTGCCCACGTTTATGTATGCGGATCCTCGCGCATGGCCGAGGGTGTTCACGGTGCTTTGTTGGGCGTCGTGCGGAAGGAGGGCACGATCTCGCCGGAGCGAGCGCAGGCCTATGTGGAAGCGCTCAGGAACGATAACCGATACCACCGAGACGTCTACGACACCTGAACCCGAACGGAGAGAATCATGGCAACACCAGATACGGAAACATCGGATTTCGACTCCGTGGAACGCATCAAGGCTGGCAGCCGGGGCCTTCGCGGCAAACTTGCTGAAGGCCTGCGGGACGAGGTCACGGGTGCCATCCTGCCCGGCGACACTGCCCTGCTGAAGTTCCACGGTGTGTACCAGCAGGACGACCGCGATGCGCGCAACGACCGGCAGCACCGCAAGCTCGAGCCTGCCTACCAGTTCATGGTCCGACTGCGCATGCCTGGCGGTGTGTGTTCGCCAGCCCAGTGGCTCGCCCTTGATGAGCTGGTGCAACGCTATGCCAGCGCCAGCCTGCGCACCACCACACGGCAGACGTTTCAACTCCACGGCGTGCTCAAGCGCGACTTGAAACAAACCATTCAGGGCATCAACGAGGCTTTGTTCACGACACTGGCGACCTGTGGGGACATCAACCGCAACGTGATTTGTCATCCCAATCCGGCGCTTTCTCGCGTCCACGCGTCCGCGCACGGGCTTGCCGAGCGCCTGAGTACCGAATTGCTGCCGCGCACCCGCGCCTATCACGAGCTTTGGTTGGACGATGAGTGTGTAACACCCTTGCCGGAGCCAGAGCCGCTCTACGGTGCCACCTACCTGCCGCGCAAGTTCAAGATTGCGATCGCGATACCCCCCAGCAACGATGTGGACGTCTTCGCCCATTGCCTCGGATTCATTGCCGTCACCGAAAACGACCGGTTGGCGGCTCTCAATATCAGCGTTGGTGGGGGTATGGGCATGACCCACGGTGATGGCACCACCTTCCCGCGTCTCGGGCAGGTGATCGGATCCTGCGCACCTGAACAGGCATTGGACGTGGCCAAACAGGTCATCGCCATTCAACGCGACTTCGGAAACCGGGTCAATCGGCGCCGGTCCCGTTTCAAATACACCATTGAAGATCGAGGACTGAAATGGTTCGTCACCGAGCTTGAATCCCGCCTGGGCTGGTCGCTGAACCAGGCCTTGCCTTTCACCTTTACCAGTCGGGGCGACCTGACGGGCTGGGCCACCGGGGACGATGGACGCAGGCACCTTACCATTCGGGTTCCCAGCGGACGTATCGCGGATCATGGCGCCACGCGGCTACTCACGGGCTTCCGCGAAATCGCGCGTATCCACACCGGCGACTTTCGCATCACACCCAACCAGAACGTGATCATCGCGAATATCGAGCCACGGCGAACCGAGGAAATAGAAGACCTCGCGGCAACGCATGGTCTGCTTGCCACGCGGCGGCAAAGCGCCCTGCGGCACCAGGCTCTTTCTTGTGTCTCGTTCCCCACCTGCGGTCTTGCGATGGCTGAAAGCGAACGCGCGATGCCAAAGCTCCTCGGCAGGCTCGAACCGGTGTTGCAAGCGGCTGGGCTCAATGAGCAATCCATTGATTTGCGCGTTACCGGTTGTCCGAACGGCTGTGCTCGCCCTTACCTCGGCGAAATCGCCCTGGTCGGCAAGGGGCCCGACAGCTACAAAGTATTCCTGGGTGGCAGTGCGTTGGGAGATCGCCTCGCCAGTTTCTACCAAGACAATGTATCCCTGGATGGGGCGGTGACCCTGCTTGAGCCTCTGCTGCACGAATACGCTGCCACTCGCTTCGAGTCCGAGCCCTTCGGCGACTGGGCATTGCGTCAAGGCCACGCCAGCGGCGAGCCGCCACGCGGAGCCTGAGTGCTTGCTTCCAGCCCGATGGCTTCCCGCGTGCGCGGCAGGAGCGGCCTGAATCCGCCTCGCTCCAGGGGTGCGGTGGCTCCTGGAGGTGGAGTGTTCCCGTACCGGCGCTTACAGTGGTGCGGTCGTGCGGATCCGTCCCGGTTGCCCGGGGGAGGATCCATGGTGCCACGACGGGTGTTGCTCAGCGGTCGGCAAGTGCACGGGCATGGAAAGCCAGGTGCTCGCCGATGAAGGTACCGATGAAATGGTAACTGTGGTCATAGTCCTCCTGCATTCGTAACGTCAGCGGGATGCCACGTTTTGCGCAGGCAGCTTCCAGGTTACCGGGGAACAGTTGCTCGGCGAGGAATTCGTCGCCGGTGCCGTGGTCGATCAGGGCCGGCGGCAGTGTTGCGCCCGCGTTGACCAGGCAGGTGGCGTCCCAATCCTCCCATAGCTTGGTATCCGTGCCCAGGTAGGCACTGAAGCAGCCCTTGCCCCATGGGCTGACGACGGGGTTGCAGATCGGGGCGAAGGCGGATACCGACGCATACCTACCGGGGTTCTTGAGGGCGCAAATCAGCGCGCCATGCCCACCCATCGAGTGACCGCTGATGCTCTGTTTGCCAGCGATCACGGGAAAGTGGGTCTCGACCAGGCCGGGTAACTCACGGGAGACGTAGTCGTACATCCGATAGTTCGTTTTCCAGGGCGACTGCGTGGCATTCACGTAGAAACCCGCGCCCTGGCCCAGATCGTAGCGCTCCGGCACATCCGGAACAGCGAGTCCTCGCGGACTGGTATCGGGCATGACCAGGATCAGACCGAGTTCCGCACAGTAGCGTTGGGCTCCTGCCTTGACTCTGACGTTGTCGTCGGTGCAGGTGAGCCCTGACAGCCAGTACACGACTGGCACAGGGCCCTTCGAGGCCTGGGGAGGCAGGTAGACCGAGAACGTCATGTTGCACTGGCAGGCCTCGGATTCGTGCTGCCAACGTTCCAGCCATCCACCGAATTCCTTGATTCTTTCAACTTTTTTCATCGACGCCTCAGAAAAGGATAACGGAGCGAATGCTCTTGCCTTCATGCATCAGGTCGAAGGCCTTATTGATGTCCTCAAGCGGCATGGTGTGGGTCACCAATTCGTCGAGAACGATCTTGCCCGCCATGTAGTCGTCGACGTAACCCGGCAACTGGGTGCGGCCCTTGACTCCGCCGAACGCGGTGCCCTTCCAGGTGCGTCCCACCACCAGGTTGAAGGGCCGGGTGGAAATTTCCTGCCCCGCGCCTGCCACGCCGATGACTGTGGAGACTCCCCAGCCCATATGAGTGCACTCAAGGGCCTCGCGCATCACATTGACGTTGCCAATGCACTCGAAGGAGTAGTCCACGCCCCCGTTGGTGAGGTCCCGGATGTATTCGGCGAGAGAGCCGTTGATCTCCTTCGGATTCACGAAGTCGGTCGCGCCCAGCGCCCTGGCCATCTCGAATTTGGCGGGGTTCAGGTCTATGGCCAGAATGCGGCTGGCCTTGGCCATCACCGCGCCCTGGATGCAGGACAGACCAATGCCTCCGAGGCCGAACACGGCGACCGTGGATCCCGGCTCGACCTTGGCGGTGTTCAAGACTGCGCCGATGCCCGTGGTTACGCCGCATCCCAGAAGGCAGACCTTGTCCAGCGGTGCAGCGGGGTTGATCTTGGCAAGCGCGATCTCGGGGACGACGGTGTACTCGGAAAACGTCGAGCAGCCCATGTAATGGAAGATCGCGTCGCCATTTTTCGAGAATCGGCGTGTGCCATCGGGCATGTAGCCGGTCCAGACGGTTCCTGCAATCGACTGACACAGATTGGTCTTCGGCGATTCGCAGTATTCACAGTGCCCGCACTCGGGGATGTAGAGCGGAATCACATGGTCGCCCGGCTTCAGTGTTTTCACGCCGGGTCCACACTCCACGACGACACAGCCCCCTTCGTGTCCGAGGATGCACGGAAAAGCACCTTCCGGATCATCACCAGAGAGCGTAAAGGCGTCAGTGTGGCAAACACCGGTGGCGACGACCTGCAGCAATACCTCGCCCTCACGGGGTCCTTCGACCTCCACTTCCTCAATCGATAATGGTGCTTTCGGCTGCCAGGCAACAGCGGCTCGAGATTTCATGACATTTCCTTGTTTATGGTGTGGACGTAAAAGATCTACATGTGCATCGGTGCGCGTGCGGTACCGCATCATGCGCATTGTAACAACGCTTGCAAAGCCTCCGACAAGCGGTCGCTGAACCTGCTCGGCGGTCGGCCTGGCGCTCCTGGAAGAATGCGATGTTCTGCGCGGATTCCGGGTCAGAGGGTTATCCGGCGCATTGTCTTCGGCCGACGCAGGCGCCATTGTGCACAACCGGTGTTGCAGCAAAAAACGGGCCAGAAGCAGGCGATACCGGTTCGGTGACGACCCGGTATCGCGCGGAGGTACGGGAGAAGGAACTGAGGGCGACCGGGGTGGTCGATGGTTACAACCTGTCGCCCTTCGGCTGCCAGAGGCGCACCGAGGCGCTGCTCGCGGAAGCGCAAACACGGTGGCGACCTATTCTCCAGCTCGTTGCGCCGTGTCATCAAAAGTTCTAGGGTGTCGCCGAGAGGGGGCGGTTTGCTCCGTTTCTTGTTCATATGGCATTGATCAGGAAACGTTTTTTTGTCCAGGGTGCCCTTTCTGGTTACTGCACGGTTATTGTTGAATCGAGGCTCTCATGTATCCCTTAACGCGCGTTTTACCCCTCCTTATCCTTTTGGTGGTTTGGTTTCCGGTCCTTGCCAGCGAACTGCCCCAATGGTCCGACAATGCCGCCGGTCTCTCGGTCGAGGAGATGGAGCGGAACGCGCGCCTGCACATGGAGGCGGATATACCCGATGGCCAGCAGATCCGGTTGTGGCTGACCGGAGCCGCGGACGCCGGATCATTCGAGGCCATGGCTTCGCTCGCGTGGCTTTATACCAAGGGCTTCGGTGTCGAAAAGGATGGGGATCAAGCGATCCATTGGTACACCCGGGCGGTCGAATCGGGTGGTTCGGAGTATGCGGTACACCTCGGCTGGATTTATCTCCAGGAGGATCTCGTCGAACCGAATCCTTCCTTGGCCGAGAAATGGTTCCGGCGGTCCCTGAATGCAGGCGATCAGGCAGCCCGAATCCCATTGGCTTCAGTGCTGATCGACGATGTCCGGAGTGGCGGGGATCCGGAACGGATCATCGAAGCGCGGGAACTGCTGGATCTTGCGCTCGATGACGAGCCCTTGCTGGCCAGCTTCTACCTGGCCAGAATATTCATGGAAGGTGTTGGCTCTTTCGATGCGGACGCCGGGGAAGCCTACCGGTATGCCCGTGTGGGCGCGGACAGCGGGAATCGGGAGATGCAGGGTTGGCTGGGGGTGATGTATCTCCGTGGCATAGGGGTTGAATCGGATCCTGTCGAGGCTCTGACGTGGTTCAATCTCGCGGCCGCCGAGGGTGATGCGCTCGGAAATCAGCTCCGACTCCAGTTGGAATCGGAGTTGGATGCTTCCCAGATCGCGGAAGCGCGTCGTCGTTCGTCGGAGTGGCTCTATCAGGAGCGCCGGCGTCAAGCGGGGCTTGCTGACGATTGACCGGGCTCCGGCTTCCGGTCGTCCGCCCGTGGTTGAACAGAGGCTGGCGGATGATCGATACGTGGAAAATTCGGTGGGTCGCTGTTTCGATTGGAAAACAAGTTGTGTTTCGTTGGGAAACACAACTTGTTGGGCGATCACCGTGGCGGGGACCTCTCCGATCGACGCCGGTGCTGCCGGAGCGTCATCGCCATACCAAAACCGGAACCGAGGAATGGGTAAGAACCTTGTAGGTTTGACTGCCGACTACCAGTCGCTTGAAACCGCCCAGACCATGTGAGGCCATGATGATAAGGTCGCACCTCTGCTCGTTGGCGATGTTCACCAGTGCCTCGGCGACGTCATCGCTGATTCTGTAAACACACCGGCACTGCACACCGGCATCCTCCGCGGCCGAACGGATACCCGCCAGGTAACGTTCCGATATGGCAGCCGCACGATCGTTGTCCTCGTCGGCGTTTTCCGCCAAGGGTGGGGGTTGCGGCGAAGGCTCTCCACTGACCGTGTATCCGCTGGCGGTCGAGCGCGCGAGCTCCTGGTGGCCGCGCTCGGAATGACTTTCGGCCAATATGCATACACCGATCACTTGCGCACCAACGGATTTCGCAAGCTCGACTCCTTGCCGTGCGGCCTGCTCCGCCGCGTCCGAGCCGTCCGTGGGTAGAAGAATCTTCGTGAACATCAAACACCTCCTGACAGGAAAATCGTCGAACCAGCTCGCGCGGCGTCCCTGTGCGTGCCGGCCTTTCTCCGGCAGGTCCGATTGGGCTCCATGGACACTGAACCTATCGCATGGGCCGCTGGCTGTACCCATGGTCATAGTCCAGAGAAGTCCGCGAGTCAATCTCTGGCTCACGATCGATGCATCGGCTTTTCCCGTCTACCCCATGGCCCCGCAGGTCGTTTGACGACGCGGTGGCGTCCAGTTCCAGAGCGAACCCTGCAATGACTTGATGTTTCCATGGGAAATCGCGCGAGCAGGGCCGGTGCCGTAGAAATTTCAGGCGTAACTTTCCCGGGGAGAGGCGCGGATGGATCGCAAGCGGGTTGGTATCCTTGTTTTTGACGATATCGAGGTGCTGGATTTCTGTGGACCTTTCGAGGTCTTTTCGGCTACCAGGATCAACGAGGCCAATCGCTGGCAGGAGGAGTCGCCTTTCGAGGTTCTGCTCGTGGCGCAGAAGCCGGGGCCGTGCATCGCGAGTGGTGGCCTTGCCGTATTGCCGCACCATACCTTTCAGGATTGTCCGAGGCTCGACGTTCTGGTGGTGCCCGGGGGGCGGGGTACTCGTCGGGAAGTCGAGAACACCGTCCTTCTGGACTGGCTGCGCGAGCGCGGCGCGGAAACAGCGCGGCTGACGTCCGTATGCACGGGATCCATGCTGCTGGGATTCGCGGGCCTGCTGGATGGGCGGCGAGCCACAATCCACAGGCACTCTGTCGATTGGATGCGCGACTCGTTTCCTGCCGTGCAGGTTGAAGAGGGCAAGCGCTTCGTTCAGGACGGCCACGTTTACACCTCCGCCGGGATATCCACCGGTATAGACATGGCGTTAGGGGTGGTTGCCTCCTATTTTGGCGAGGACGTTGCACGCTGCACCGCTCGGCATATGGAGTACGCTTACCCTGACTCCAGGCCATAACGGCCGGAGGCCGGTTTCTTCATGGATATCCTGTCCGGGCATTCGTGAAGCCCTACCGCAAGGCCTAGGCCACCACATCCAACAGTCTCGTGGCAGTGCCATTGCCTCACGGAAGTGCGTGAAGGTGGCCCTGACTACCGAGGGGCTAAAGCAGGCAATCGCCACGGCTCCAGCCCGCGCCTGACCCAGCACCTATCGCCCGATTCGATGCGGGCACACACCCTGTGTTGCAAGAATTCCTCGGTTGCCCGTTACCATCAACCGCAGCCCCGGGCCGCAAAAATCACTTGAACCCACGCCAGCGAGCCTACGGATACAGCCCCATGCGCCGGTCCCATCCGGCTTTCCGAGGGCTCGATCCAGGTATGCGTTGAGCAATAGGCCTGGTTATTGCTAGGACGGCACGGGGCAAATGCGGGAAACACCGAGAATATTCCCCGGTGAAGGCCATTGACCAGCCCAGGGTTGGGTCCCCGGCGATGACGGTTCAATCGGCACCCTTCGCGACGTCCGTTGAGGCCCATATGTTGGTTTCGGCCCACCAGGACGGGCGCGTAAATATTGTGGAACAATGCGGCGAAAATAGGCGGAAAACAGTCTGGTCTAACCATTTTAAACGATTGTTATCGGGAAACGCCGGCTGGATAGGGTGCGGTGAAGCGTATGAAATCGCCGAGCGAATGCCGCGAGAAAATTACCGAGTGAGAATGTGGAGAATAAGTGATGGGAATGCTAGTGGTAAAGAACCTGACTTTCCGCAGCCGGGTTGGATATTTCGATTTCGAGCGGGAAATCGGAAACGACATTGAAATAGATCTTTTTTTCAGGACGGATCTCGCGCTCGCGGGGCGCACGGACCGGCTTCAGGACACCCTCGACTATGGTCCCGCAAGCCAGATTGTCGAGGAAGTGATGAGGGGTGAACCCGTGCGCTTGATTGAGACACTTCTCGCCAAAATCGGAACGAATCTGATGAATTGCTTTCCCGAGGTAAGCCATCTCGAAGTGCGGTTGCGCAAGATCAAGCCACCAATCCATGCAAAGTGTGATTACGTGGAAATCTCCGATCAATGGCATCGATAGAAGGATCCAGTGGTTGGCGGCAGCCGATGGTTTGCATGTGTTTCGCCAGGTCCACCGCATGTTTCCCAGGGAAACATGCGGTGGATGTCTCGCGGCGTTCGAATGCTAAGTATTTGAAAAAAAGAGACCCTCATGGGTGGCGCAGGACTTGCAAGTAGTGCGTTCGAGATTCGCTGCATAGCGTGCTCACGCCGACTCACTATAGAACGAGGAGTACAACAAGATGTCCGATCAACAGTCCACTCAGCCAGCAAAGCGCAAGAAAGTAACCATCCCGCAGTTGATGGAAAAAAAGCAGAAAGGCGAGCAGATCACACAGATTGCCGTGTACGACTACGAGAACGCAATTGTCTGTGATCGTGTCGGCGTCGACATTCTCTGTGTCAGTGACACTGGCGGCATGGTGCTATTTGGTCACGACAGTACGACTTCCGTGAGTTTTGAAGAAGTCATGATGATGGCCCAGGCGGTATACCGCGGGTCGAAGTATGGTCTTCGCATGGTTGACATGCCCTATATGAGCTTCCACCTGTCTACCCAACAGGCAGTCGATAACGCCGGGCAGTTCGTGGCGCGGGCCGGCGCCGAAGTCATGAAGTGTGAAGGAAACCAGCATCACGCAAAATACATTGAAGCGATTGTCAAGGCCGGCATACCAGTTCAGGGTCACATCGGAATTACTCCGATGCGCATGCCCCAGCTCGGCGGTTTCCGCGCCCAGGGCAAGACGGCTGACCGCGCCAAGGAATTGATTGATGATGCGCTGGCGATGGTCGATGCTGGATGTTTCTCCATCATGTGCGAAGTGACTACCGTTGAAGTGTGCGAATATCTTGCCGAAATCCTGCCAGTGCCGGTTATCAGCCTTGGTGCGGGCAACCGCGCGGACGGTGTGCACATCATCGGTTCCGACTTGTTCCATTTGTACGAGGCCCACGTGCCGCGGCACTCCAAGATCTACACGGATCTGGTCCCGATTCTCGAGGACGGGTATACTCGATACATGGACGACGTTCGCTCCCGCACCTATCCGGGCCCCGAGCACTCGGTGTTCATGAGTGAGGAAGAGCTTGAGAAGTTCAGGCAGTTGGTGGGTTGGAAAAAAGGGTAACTAATCTTCAACAAAATGGTTGACGCACGCATGTGGAACGCGGTTAAACCGAGTATCAGAAGTGTAGATCTG